>CAJQNM010000348.1 GCA_905479665.1 uncultured Saprospiraceae bacterium | reverse complement strand
ATGATCTCTGAGAGAACTCTAATCTTGCGCGAGTTTGCCTGCTGTGAGGCTTTTTGGTCTCGTTTTTGGGCACAAAAAGGAAAAATTGACCTACCGTACAAAAGAATTCGCCATACCCCCATCTACATTGATCATATTTCCGGTGCTTTTATCAAGGATCGCAGTCAATGCAAAAACGGCATTGGCTATGTCCTCCGGATAAATAATTTCATTCATGAGATTGCGCTTGGCATAAAATGCTGGCAATTCTTCGACGGTAATTCCATTGGCTTTGGCGCGACCTTCGGCCCAGGCACCTTCCCAAATTTTGCTGCCGATGATTACCCCATCCGGATTGACGGTATTTACCCTGATTTTTTCTGCTCCCAGTTCTGCCGCTAGCAAGCGGGTGATGTGTTGTTGGGCTGCCTTCGCTGCACCGTAGCCCACATTGTTGGGACCGGCGACCAATCCATTTTTGCTGGCAATATTAATTAGGTCACCTCCCAGTGCTTGCTTACGCAACACCTGCACCGCTATTTTTGACATGAGAAACTGGCCCTTGACCAAAACATTTTGCAGCAAATCCCAATCCCCTTCCGATGTATCGGCTAGAGATTTGGAGATGGCCAGCCCGGCGCTGTGTACGATAATGTCAACCCCACCAAAGGCCAGGCAAGCCGCGGCAAAGGCCTCTTCAATGGAATCGGCTTTGGTCACATCACATACCGCAGTGGAGGCTGTATCTTTTCCGTAATTTTTGATGGCCTCGGTCAGGCGCTCCTCGCTGATGTCGGTAAGCATGACATTGGCCCCTTCTGCGGCCAGCTTGTCGGCGATGGCTTTGCCTATGCCTCCGGCTGCTCCGGTGATGAGTGCCACCTTGCGGGACAACGGCTTTTCTTTAGGCATACGCTGCAATTTGGCTTCTTCCAGCAGCCAGTACTCGATGTCAAAGGCTGCTTGTCTGGGCAGTGCGGTATATTCTGTGATGGCCTCAGAGCCCCGCATCACGTTGATGGCATTGACGTAAAATTCTGCGGCCACCCGAGCAGTTTGCTTATTCTTGGCAAAGGTGAACATGCCCAAGCCCGGACAGAGGATGACCACGGGATTGGCGTCGCGAATATCTGGACTATCGTCACGCTTGCACGAATCGTAGTATGCCTGATAATCTTTGCGGTATTGTTCAAACAGAGGCTCAATATCTGCGCCTGCCTCCGCTGGATTTGAAAGGATCTTTTCTTTGTCTATGGTGACGACCAGGGGCTTTATTTTGGTCCGTAAAAAATGATCCGGGCAAGAGGTGCCGAGGGGTGCCAGCCTTTCCAGATCTTCCGAATTAATAAATTGCAATACTTTATCATCATCGGTAAAGTGACCGATCATTCTTTGTGCACTGGAGCTCAGTCCTCGCAATATGGGGGCGAGTTGTGCGGCTACCTGCTTTCTCTCGTCTGCCGGAAGGCTCTGCATTTTCTGTCCACCAAATACCGGACGGTCCTTGCCCTCGCGATCGGCGATGTATTGCGAAGCGGTCTCGATCACCTCTAGACTATTGATGTAGCATTCGTAAGATGTATCGCCCCAGGTAAAGAGCCCATGGCCTCCCAGTACGATGCCCCTTATTCCTGGATTATCGGCCAGACATTCTGCTAGTTTGAGTCCCAGGTCGAATCCTGGTCGCTGCCAGGGTACCCAACCCATTTTGTCTCCCCAGATTTCCCGGGTGACGGCTTCGCTATCCTTCGCTGCTGCGATGGCAATCAGGCCATCGGGATGTAAATGATCGATGTGCTTAAATGGTAAAAATCCGTGCAGCGCCGTATCAATGGATGGTGCTCTGCTATCCAGGTCGTATAAACAACGATAATAGAGTGCGACCATTTCGTCCTCATATTCCGGGCCGCGGTAGATCCGCTTGAGATCATGCATCCGATCCAGATACAGCCCCGCAATGCCCTTTCGATTTAGGGTCCCGATATCACCCCCTGACCCCTTGATCCACATTACATCCACTTCCTCGCCGGTCAAGGGATCTTTTTCGACCGTCTTGCACGAGGTGTTTCCGCCACCAAAATTTGTGATGCGCAGGTCTGTCCCCAGCATATTGGATCGATAGATAAATAGTGCCACCTCATCTCCAGATAAACTGGCGGCTTTGCTTTCGTCCCACAAATAGTCGACATGTTTAAAAACATCCACTTTCATACGTATTCTTTTATTTATTGTCTAATACCGGAGCAAACTCCGGATTTATCAAATTCAATTCGTTAATCCCAATTTATGCATTGGGTTTTCGTCTTGGGTTAATTAATTATTGAGTTCTTTTGGTTCCTTTTGCCAAAATCGGCTCAGTAAAATATAGAGAAGGCCACAGCTCAGCCAGGCGGGTAAGGTCAAGAAAGAAAGGAAGATATCCTGCGAGGCTGAAATGAAATAAAATATGCCAAAGCTCGCGAGCCAGGCAATCAAGAAGGCCATGTTAAAATCAATTCCTGCTTTTTCGGCATAGTTAGAAATGACTCCAAAGCGGTCTGCAAAAAATTGATCGAAGACGATTATGGCCCCGACGGGAGCCAAGACAAAGCCATAGAGCGCCACGAAATCAAGCAGCTTCATCGCGAAAGCTGGAAACAAACCAGCGATGGTGGCAATAAGACCGGCACATATGGTGACCCAGAAGGTAGATGCTTTGGGCATGATGGCTTGAAATGCCAAGCCAGCTCGATAAATAGTAGGATTGGCAGTTGTCCAGCCGGCGATGACTACGGCGAGAATGCCAAAGATACCGATGGCGTTGTAGGCAAGCGGCCCGGGTGCTACAGGTGGAGCCTCGTTGTTGGCCAAGAAGGTCATCGCTTCTGGTGATTTGAGATATACAGCATACAACAATGCCGCGGCGATCCACGCCATGTAGTGACCGATGTACATACCCGCTGCCGTCGTCCAGCCCGAACTGGCTTTCTTGGCATAGCGGAAGACGGAGAGATCTGACATCCCAATGTGCATGGCTGCATTGCAAAACCAAGACCATAAGAATACATGCCAAAACGTATATTTTATTTGTCCAGGAAATGGCTCTGAGCCTTCGCCCCAAATTGCCCAGAATTCAGAAAAACTGGATACACCCAATTGACTTAGAGCGACAATGCCACAAGCCAGGAAGGCCAAGACTAAAAATGGCGATAGCCAATTGGCTGCCTTCGAAACGGTGTCATATCCTTTGGCGGCAATGATCGAGATCACGGCTCCGAGAGCAAGGACTATTAGGATAAAAGTAATGCCATTGGGCATGGTATCGGTCAATTTTGGCATCTCCATATCAAAGGGAATACCCACTGCCGTTGCCGAAACCGTGATCATCGCTCCGGCAAGGAAGCAGAATAAAAGACCGTTGGCAATATTATAGAAAGTCACCAGTCGCTTTCCACAGATCTTTTCCAATTGGTAATAAAGCGTCAGGCGGTTTTTTACTGCGATCTCTGCGGTAAGAAATCGCCAACTCAAGACGGCCATGAGATTGCCAAGAAGCAGGCCTACAATTAAATCAAATGCGCTTACTCCAGTCGTCAGGAAAAGGGGCCCAATAACAAATTCAGTGCCGGCTGCATGTTCTCCGGCATACATGCCCAGAAAACTCTTCCAGGATTTTAGCTTGGAAGCAGGTACTGGTTCTCGTTCAAATTCTTCGGATTGGACAGGCTCTTGATTTGTCGTCATGTTCGGTTATTCTTCTGTTCGAATTAAATGCTTGGGTAAATCCTGGATATGGTCACAGCACAATTGCTCCATCACCTGTCTGAGTTGTCGTTTTAAGATAGAGATGGTGTGGTTTCCTCCTTCTTTGCCCAGTGCTGAAACACCGTACATAAATGATCGACCCAAGAAAGCAAATTCAGCTCCAGTGGCCAAGACGGATGCGATGTCAGGTCCTGTGCGCATCCCACTATCCATCATGATTTTTATCTGGTCCTTGTATTTCGCAACGATGGGTCGCAGGGCTGCAATGGTGGATTGACCATGATCAAGTTGTCTTCCACCATGATTGGAAATAATAATGCCATCCAATCCCAATCGGATGGCTGTTTCGGTGTCCTCTACACTGGCTACTCCTTTCAGTACCAGCTTGCCCTTCCATTTTTCTCGGATGGCACTGATTTTATCTTCATTGAGCCGTCCAGAAAAGGTCTTGTTCATAAATATGCCAAGGTGCTTTAGGTTAGCACGCTTCGGTATATAGGGCGTGAGTGTTTTGAAGGCGGGCTGACCGGCGATTAATGTCTGTACGGCCCACTGGGGTCGAGCCATGATTTGCAAAATATTTCGCAAGCTCATGCGGGGAGGTATCGCC
Source organism: uncultured Saprospiraceae bacterium (assembly GCA_905479665.1). Taxonomy (GTDB): domain Bacteria; phylum Bacteroidota; class Bacteroidia; order Chitinophagales; family Saprospiraceae; genus CAJQNM01. The sequence continues at coordinate 3,317 of CAJQNM010000348.1, read as the reverse complement.
AATCCATTAATGATTTCCTTTGATCGATACCCGAAGGTCGGTACATCAGAGAGGATGACCAGCACAGGGTAGCTTGCCTCTTCCAAACGACGCAATAAATCATCACGCAACTGGTCTTCTACCGGATGATACAGCTGAAACCAGGCATTTCCTTGGGTAATTTCACTCACCTTTTCGAGCGATGCCGTCCCCACCGTGCTGAGAATAAATGGAATGTTGTAATCAAAAGCCGCCTGGGCCAAAATTTCTGTGGCGCGGGGCCACATGAGTCCCTGCAATCCGATGGGTGATATGCCAAAAGGCGCGTCGTATATTTTTGAAAATAAACTCGTCTCGAGGGAGGCCTGACCATGATCTTTTAGGTAAACCGGCTTCAATTGCACTTCGCGTATTTCGCTGGTGTTTCTCCGTAGATTGACCTCGCTGTTGCACCCCCCATCCAGGTATTCAAAAGCAAATTTGGGAATTCTTTTTTTTGCCCGCGCTCGCAGATATTCAATGTCCGGATATTTTGAATTATATCTCTCCTCCATGTTAATTCGATTTCTGCATCAAGTACACTGACCACTGAAAGAATTGCATAATCTTAATCCATTTTGCCCTCATACTTCGTTCCATCCCGCTGTACAGCGGGACTCCAGGGCTACAGCCCTGCCTATGTTTTGACGCCTTATCTGAGAACAAAATCATATTAAAATTAACTACAATATTCCAATGGTCAGTGTACTAGGGTTTTTTATTCTTTTGTCTTTTCAGCTCGTAGTGTTTGGCCAAAGATTTTTCACTCTTCTTTTTCTTCGAGATCACAATGGCAGCACCCAAGGCAGAGCCCAGACCAGATCGAGCAGTCTCCACTCTGTGGCTGGCGAAATGCTGTGCCAATAGCTTGACGTAGATCTCGTTGTCAATAAATCCACCATCGATGTAGATTTTCTGCAATGTGGTTTTTCCCATGGCCATCTCACTGCTATTGATTTGCAATTCGACCAGCTCGAGCATGAGTTGATGATAGGCTTCTGCAAAATTATCGAAATTCTCCAGACCAACTTGGTCGGATACTTGGCGCTCTATGCCGATGGTCTCAAAAACGAATTTCCTCTGATAGTTGGAGCGGAGTTTTTTAATCAGGCCCCAGTCAATTTTCAGTTGATTGAGCTGTTTGAGTTTCTTGCGAAAGTGGGTTCGTAATTTGCTCGTTTGCAAATTGTATTCATTGCCCAAAAAGAGGCGGGATGCCTTGATCGCCCGGCCATCTATTTGCATAAATTTCAAGACATCATTCTGTAAATTCTTCTGAGATAGGGGCGCATCGGAAAATGGATTGATAGAAATGCTCCAAGTGCCGGTAGATATGAGCAGAAATGGCGAATTGGCAAAAATGAAGTAGGGTAGGAGAGCCGAGGAACTATCATGGATGCCCACTCCAAATCGCAGTCGGTGACCCAGATGCGATTTAAGCACCATGGTCGTCGTTTCCACAATTGGAGCCAGCAGGTGGTCGATTTCTTCGTCGTACACCCACTGGTGATAGTCCTTTTTGGAAAAATCCCACAACATGGTATGACAACCGATGCTGGTGAAATCACTTACGGGCAATCCGGTAAATAGATAGCTTAAATATTGAGGCAGGTGGAGTGACCATTTTATCTTCTCAAATGTTTTTGGTTTCGCGTGTTTAAGCCAATACATTTGCAAACCGGAATTGAGCATGCCTAGGGGAGGAGAGGAGGTCTCTTTAGCCAGCTGCCATTCATCGCCATGCTTTGCATAAAACCCCGACAAAATGTCGGATGGTATGGGCTTTAAATAACTGTAAATAGGGGCTACTGGTTTTCCAGATTTATCCACATGCACCAGGCTTGCGCCATAAGCCGAGAAATTTACGGCCTGAATGCTGTATTGCTCATCAGCGAGGAACTGGTCTAGCGTTTTCCTCGCCCAGCGAGTGATTTCGAAAATATTATCACAAGGAAATCCGTCCTCATCCTCAATTTCTTCAATAATGGTATACGCACGAAAAACCTCCTTTAATTTACGATCAAAGAGAAAGAATTTTTTATTCGTTCGACCAATGTCAAATACGGCGGTTACTTTCACTCGTGCTGTGTTAGAGTCCGGTGGCCACGTTTTTTATTCCTCGTTCCTGGCGGAATAGTGCTCTCCTATCCAGCTGGCGGTACAATTCGATCGGATCTAAAGCACCGCCTGATCTTCTGCGTGCCTCCCTGACCAGGGGTCGTAGATCGGCTCTATAGGCATCTTGCATTATTTCCTGTGCCATCGTGGCATCATTGCTCATTTGCGCTCTCGCCAGTGCATCGTGATCAACAATCAGTGCTTGTGCATAGGCTATTCGAATGGCCTCCAAGCTCTGCATGAGATCCTCCAAGGGATCCTTGAGATTATGGCTGGCATCAATCATCCATGCAAGAGGTGGGTTGCCAGAATTAGTGTTGGCCATACCTTGTACGAGTTCGTGAAAGATGAGAAATAGCTGATAGGGTTTTATTGATCCAACCGTCAGATCGTCGTCGCCATATTTGCTATCGTTAAAATGAAATCCGCCTAATTTTCCTTTCCAGAATAAAGTGGCCACAATTTGTTCAATATTGGTATTGGGTAAATGATGACCCAGATCCACCAAGGTGTAAGCCCGCTCTCCGCACTCGGTGGCCAAGAGATGCGAAGTACCCCAATCTTGAATGACCGTACTGTAAAAATTGGGCTCATAAGGCTTGTACTCAATGTATAGTTTCCAGTCGGAAGGCATGTACTGGTAGATCTGTTTCAGACTATCCAGTGTTCTTCCCAGTGCGGCTTGAAAATTTAGTTGCCCTGGAAATGCGGAACCATCTGCCAGCCAGACGGTGAGGCTTTTTGATCCCAGAGATTCTCCGATGTCGATGACCTCCTTGTTGTGTTGGACTGCTTGTTCGCGTACCGCTGCATCGGTATGGCAGAGAGACCCAAACTTATAGCTGTGCGCTTGGCCATCTTGGTCCTGAAAGGTGTTGGAGTTTACTGCGTCAAAGGTGATATTATGGGACTGGGCCAGTTCTTGAATCGCATCGGGATCCTCTGGAATATCCCATGGTATGTGGAGAGAAATGCTACCGGCAGATTGAGTGAGCGCGTGAATCAAACCGACATCGTTTATTTTCTCCTGCAAGTTTCGGGGTTCTCCCCCAATCGAGAAACGACCAAAGCGAGTGCCGCCGGCTCCCAAAGCCCAACTGGGTATAGCCACCTGCAGGGCCTGAAGCTGAGTGATGATCTCTACCACAGAAAGGCCCTTAGCCGTCAAGCTATGCTCCAGC
>CAJQNM010000347.1 GCA_905479665.1 uncultured Saprospiraceae bacterium | reverse complement strand
CCGGCGTTGATTCTCCAAAGGACGAGGTGAGAAAACCCTTGGCTTCCATGCGTTTGAGCGCAGATTGTATTGCTCCTACTGTAACTGGCTCCTCCAGTCGACTTTCTAATTCTTGCTTGATTGCAACTCCATACGCTTCTTCCTGTAGATGAATCACTACCAACAGCACCATCTCTTGAAAGTCTCCTAGTCTCGTCCGCTTCATCAGTTATCCTTGACCATTGAGGTTAATATAGGATATCTTTCGCAATTGAAGTAGATATGTCTAGCAAAATCACTGCGCCCTCTACATTCGGCGGATCTACTCTGTGCAGACAGCTGATGTATAGTTCAGCGATATAATCATTGACTCTGAAAGATTTCCTGAATGTCATATACATAGTCGAAGTCGAAAGAGGGTAGGGTACGTTCGTTAGATTCCTCGAAGAACAGCCTCAAGGCTTCAGCAGCATTTGATTTCAGTTCACCCAGAGTTGTCCCTCTTGAAAAGACAGTCGGATATTCCTTTATTTGGGCCCAGAATCCATCCTCATTGTCTTCTGAGATTGCCGAAGAACTCCAGAAATCTACTCTCACGAGTGCGGTATGATTGGCAAACATATGATCAGTACGCTCACTGACACGAGATACGACGCCAGGCCTCCTTCGTCAGCCCGGTCGCATATCATCAAACGTTGAACAAACCGATCCCACATAGCCCTTAATAGATCACTTTATCCGGCATGATGATCACAATCTCGGCTCTCCGCCAAGAGCTACAAAGTATTTCCTAAGTGTAGAGATATGTATGTCCGTAAGACGCTCCAAGGCGCGAGACGTTTTCTTCCTTTATGGACAGCTTCAGTGCCAATTGATCCTGAGATAGCCCAACGGCTTTGCGAAAGGCTTGCAAGCCCTCATACTCTTTGATGACTTATGCGCCCTTCTCCTTGATTTTCTTTCGCCGCCCAGCTGCCATTTTCTTTAGTACCACTCATACGGAATGCTCGTATCCATGACTTACTCCTTTTCAAATTGCCTAAGTGCTGAGAAAACCGCCTGACTGCGATCTTGATCAATGGTGCACCGCGCTCCTTGTCTCTTTTTCTTGCTCATGCAGTTTCCCTTGTCAATAACTCCACCGTCTGGTGCCAGTAGTAAAATGATGATTTGTCCGGCTGCTTCTTCAGTCGGTTCAATACGTTCCAATCTGGATCTTCGATGTTCAGTTCTTTAATGTCTTGTCCCTCGTATTTGACGATGGGTGAAAGGTCGTTCACAAGGAGTTTAGTAGCTAGATAAGCCACACGTGCTGCTACAGGCACAGCATCGTCAATTCGGAATCGGCCTTCCATTAGAAATCCGGTACCGAAGGCGGTGATCCCTTTCTGCAATTCGCTGAATTTTGCCTTCTCATCATCAGTTCCAGTACCTCTTCGGGCAATGATCCTACACGTGTCGATCGTGTCCCAAAGTATATCCTCCGGAGTAAGGTTTTTCTTTTCCTCGGCCTCCTTTCTGTATTCGATCTCTTGTGTCGCAAATGCTTGGAAGCTGGCAGCCACAGTTTTTAGATCTTCCACCTGCTCGAATAATTGACTCAGGTCGAAGAACTGCTTACAGATCTCCATTGAGAAGGGTCTTTTGTCCTCTCCTTTGAAATAGGGGATGCCAATGGTGTTCGGAGCAAAGGCGGTCAGTTTGTCGCCTGTTATAGCCTCAACTGTTGGTACTGTGACCAATGTTTCTTCATCCGTTTCTACCCACTTGGTCGCTATCGGTTGGTCGGTCTGCTCGGGATATATGGAATCTTCGATGAGCACATCGAGTAAAATTGTTCCAGATCCTACTTTGCTCGAGTCGAATGAAAATTTGTAATGTGCTTTTGGAACACCCTCTTTGTAGCTGCGGTGTTCATCCAATCTCCATTCGGTGAAGTGTGATGCGCCAATGACTTCATTAAGAATGGCTTCAAGCTCTCCCCTTTCAACTTTACAAATGATATCGATATCAATTGAGAAGCGACTTCCCTTTGAAAGCAATAGTAGCAGACTCGTGCCTCCTTTGAATACGAATTCGAGTCCGTTCGACTTCAGCCTTTCCAAGAGATGAAGGGCATAGATCATCTTCTCGAGAATGATCTTGTCGATGCGTCTGTGGGCGGCTTGGCCTTTGAAGTTGTCCAACCATTCCTCTGTAAAGCAGATTTCTTTAATCATCGATAATATCCTTTACTAGGTGACCCAAATGGTTTGACATGAACTGTTTGATCTCTTGATCCCGCTCCCTTCTTTTGGCATAGCTGAAGAGTCGTGTAAAATTGATTGAGTACTTGGTCAATGCACTTTCGTACAAATGGATCATTTCTGAGCCTTGCAGATAATAGAAGAGCTTATCCTCTGCGAATAAATCCACCAGTATTTTTTCCAACTGCGGAGTTGGCAGTTTTATCTTATTTTCTGTCATCCTACTGAGCGGAGACCGAGTGATCAGCTTCTTGATCACGATAGGCAGCCTACTTTCAGTTATGTAAAGATTGATCTCTCGTTCATCAGGATTCAGGTACACCTCATGCTTGAAACTGTCTTTTAGTTCGAAGTAGAGAGACTCCTCAAATCCTTTTTCAATCTCGACGATGATCATGATTTTGCTCGACTGATGTTGCAAAAATTCGTTGAGCCAAGAAGTGTCCCAGATGCAAAATTTCACTTCCTCGAATTTGGCTCCGACCTTCCTCCCAAGTTTAAATAATTCAGGAGATAAATCAGGTCTATACCTTGGTCGATATGAGATGGTGTAGAGTCCTCTTTTGATTGTTTTGATGACGTTCTTCTTCTTGAGGTCGTAAATTCTCCAGCCAAAGGTTCCTTCCTTCAGGTCGGGTTCAAAATACCTATAGAACTGGAATAGCTCTTCCCGTGAGAAACTCTCTCTATCCTTGAATACTTCTATAAGTTTGTTCTCTATGGCTTTCGGCATGGCAAAGCCAATTTTCGCCAAAAATAGTCATAATTGGCAATTATTGGAAAACAAATAAACGCCAGTAATCTATTTTACTGGCATATATTAGAAACGTGGAGGGGCATTGACTTTATTGAGCAACCGCATAGGTAGCAAGCAAAGCTTGGCTCAGCTATGGGCACAAAAAAAGCTCCGCGAATTGCGGAGCTAATCAAATCATTGAGGTCGGGAGCGGATAGGCTGCGCCGATCCGGTAGTGGGGGGCCGATCAACCCAGAGATGATCTACCTCTCTCCGTTCGGCATTTTTTGTGCCCATCACTCATTCGAGCAAGCTCGACTCGCGAGGCCACAAAAAAAATCCCCGACGCTGCGCATCGAGGATCATCTCTGTGTTGAGGTCGGGAGCGGATTCGAACCGCCGTACAAGGTTTTGCAGACCTCTGCCTAACCGCTCGGCCACCCGACCATTTCAAATAACACTGGTCTTATCCAGCAAACAGAGTCGAACCGCCGCTCAAGCTTTTTCCCGCATAACAGCGGGGACTAACCGCTCGGCCACCCGACCATTTCAAATAACACTGGTCTAATCCAGCAAAC
>CAJQNM010000346.1 GCA_905479665.1 uncultured Saprospiraceae bacterium | reverse complement strand
CAAATGGTCCTAAAACTGGATTCGGTTGTGAGGCCTGTGATGAGGCCCTTCATGCTGACTGGTATTACTTTGATGCACCTGCAGCCGGCACCATCCACATTAATTCTTGCTTGTTTGGCGTCGACACCAGGGTGTCGGCATATCAGGGAGATTGCAGCGATTTAAATCTTGTAGCTGGGAATGATGATGCCTGTCCACTATCAACCGGAGATTCCAGCTGGGCCAGCAGTCTTTCGTTTCCAGTGGTTGCGGCACAGAGATATTATTTTGAATGGGATGATCGTTGGTCCAATTCTCCTTTTTCGTTTGAATTTCTCTTTGTGCCCGACGTAGGTGATTGTTCTGTTTCAAATAATGGAGATTCAGGAGAGGGTACGTTGCGCAATGCGATAGACTGTGCTGCCGGTGGCGATACAGTTTTCATCAGTTCATTGTTGCAGGGAGATTCGATCTGTCTGGAAAGTGGGAAAATATTAATTGATAAGAACCTCACCATTGTCGGCCATCCCAATCATGACATCCCGATTGATGGCTCTCCAATTTCTCAATCGATTGAGATTGTATCGGGAGTATCCTTGCAATTGCAGAATATACATTTGCTGGTAAATCCTCAGGCCGGAATGAATGCCATTGATAATTTTGGAGATCTTAAATTGAAGGATGTCAGGATTGAATATTTGCCATCGAGTACCGGGAGTATTTTTGCCAATGAAGGGACTATGAATATGGAGCCTGAGGTGGAGATTGTGGAAGAGGGTGGTTAGGGTAGACGCATGGCGCTAAAATTGCCTTATTCATTTGCAAAATGCCCGATTATGAACTGGTCGTGGCAGGCTATGAACAAAATCGGCAAGTTGTCAAAGATTGCAGGGTAATGTGAGGACTTTTTCGCATTTTAAGGATAGTGGTTTTATTAAATCGTGAGTCATGCATCAACGTCTTGGAGAACTAGGCTTTGCCATCATAATTTTCATTCTTACAGTATCTGGACTTTGCGCACAACCCATCGTGAGCTTAGATCCAGCTATTGATCTGAATGGGCCAGCGCAAGCACGACAAAGCAATGTCCTTATTGATGACAATTGGCAAGTCCTGCTGGCCGATCCCGACGTCCCATTTGAAAAAGTACGTGAGGCTTTTTATTCCGAATGGAAGGATAAAGAATATCAAAAGCATCAAGGATACAAGCAGTTCAAGCGGTTGGAGTATGACTTACAGGGATTCTATCACCTTCCCTATTTGCGCGCTTTGCAAGAAATGCAAGAAAGGAATACGCCCCATACTGGATACCAAAGAAATGCTGCCAATGCCAACTGGTCGCTGGTCGGCTTGCAAAATTCGGCACTGCCCGCAACATGGAACAATGAGGGTATCGGCCGAATCAATGTGTTGGCCTTCGATCCCACGAACGTCAATATTTATTATGCCGGCGGGCACCACAGTGGCCTGTGGAAAAGTAGCAATGCTGGTACCAGTTGGGTTGCACTTGGGGATGATTTCTCCACCTATTATGTCACTGATATTGCTGTTTATCAGTCAAACCCAAATCATATTTATGCGCTGACTGGTACTCAGGGTATTCGCAAGTCCACCAATGGTGGCAGCAGCTGGTCAAGTATTTCGATATCCAGTGTCTATTCTAATTTTCGATTACTCGTACACCCGACCAATAGCCAGATCATGATGGTCGCCAATGCCGTTGACGGTGTGTTGCGTACGACCAATGGTGGTACAAGTTGGTCTACAGCCACGGGCACCAGCGGATGGGTGACTGATCTTGAATTTAAACCAAATGATCCCAATACGGTGTATGCTTCCAGTCGGGACGGAAAAGTATGGCGCAGCACCAATGGAGGTTCCTCTTTTACACAGATGTCTACTCCATTCAGTAGCTCGACGGTATCGCGCACCGCCCTGGCTGTGACACCCGACAATTCAGCCGCTGTCTTTGTGATGTGTGGCAATCCGTCATTTTCCAGTCTAACGGGCCTATATAAGTCGACCAATTCCGGAACCAGTTGGAGCCTGATTACCGACCTTAGTGCAAACCTCACATATATGGACGGATCTGCTCTGGGTACCATGGGTTCGATTAGTTGGGGCCAGATCTCCCACAATTGGTCTCTGGCCGTACACCCGGATGATGAGTCTGAAATCTATATGGGTGCAATTTCATTGGCGCGGACTAGCGACGGAGGTAGCAATTGGAAGTATGTCTCCGGCTCCGGTTCCGGTGGAGGCTCGATCCATGTAGACATGATGACTGTCGATTACCATCCCACAACCTATGTGCCAATGGTGGGCTGTGATGGAGGGATCTCTCGCTATGTAGACGAAACGAGTGAGTGGACGCGCCTGCACAATGGCCTTGCGGTTAGCACCATGTACGAAATAAGTGTCTGCCAGCTCGATCCCGAGCATGCTGCGACTGGCCACCAGGACAATGGTCTCATCGTGCATGATGATGGCACTTGGTACTACCGTCAGATTGGCGACGTCTTAAAATGTATGATGGATCCTGTCAACCCGAATACCATGTATACCAGTACAACGACCAGTGTTCCTACAGTTTTTAGGTCGACCGACAACGGGCAATCGTTGCTGCCGATCATTGACGCAGTCTCCGTCGGTGAGTCTGTGACAGGTGCATTTAACCAACCCACCACACGCATACATCCCATTGTCAGGCATACCCTTTTTACCGCTTTTGAAAATGTATTTAAGTCCATTGACGGAGGCAGCACTTGGCAAAACCTCAGCAATGGTGCGATCGACAATTCTATGAAAACAATCCTGGAAATTGCCCCAAGTAATCCAAAAATCATCTATGTGGGAAGTGGAGTCTACAATCAAACCCTCTATCGGACAAGCAATGGAGGAACGACCTGGGCAGCAATTGGTCGCCCGGACGTAGGAGGGACCATTTATGACGATCACATCTACCGTTTGGTGGTCGACGATGACAATGCCAATCACATTTTTGCCGCTACCCAGCGTGGAGTGTGGCAAAGCACAAACGGGGGATCGTCCTGGAGTCAGGTAGGAACACTTACGGAGGCAGTGCGAGCGCTCGACCATCAAAGAGGCAGTACCAATGAACTTTATGCAGGTACACTTACAGGCCTGTACTATAAAGATGGTGCTCAACCTTGGGAAGCCTATGATGATAACCTACCGACGGTCAAGATTTATGACTTGGAGATTTCTACCCAAGACAACAAAGTGCGCTGCGCTACCTACGGGCGTGGCATGTGGGAAAGCCCTTTGGAGACTTCCAACACGTTTTGTTTTCAAACGACAATTCCCACCATTAGCCCAAATAGTAAACAGGTGCTTTGCACAACCCCATCTGTGACCCTTACCAGCGCAGCCGCACCGGCCAGCTATGGGTATCAATGGTATTTAGGTGACGAGCCAATCAGTGGTGCCACGGATCAAGCTCTTAGCGTCACTAACACGGGTATCTATTCGGTGGTCTATACTGGATCCTGCCATGGCTACAGCTCAGCTCTCGTAGAAGTATTTATAGGCTGCGAATACAGCGCCTGCGGCGCGTTCAATCCAAGCACGCCTTCGGGGCCGGGCAATACAACCATTGTAAATATCAATGGACCATTTGAGCCGATTGATCCATCGGCGGATGAGGTAAAAATCTGCGCCGAAGTCAACGCGCTGATTTATTTCTCCGCACAGGTATTCGATATTATTGGAGAGGATGGGCTTACCTACGGAAGGACAATTCATAAAGGAGATTTTTCCTGTGGAGTAACTCCTTCGAGTTGCTTTACCATACCTAAAAGCACTTATGAAAGTTGGATTGCAGACGGTACATTGAGCCTAACCTTCGATCCGATTTCTACGTATTTTTATCCTTCCTGGTGCACGACCAACGAGATTTGTGCTACAGTGGGTGTGCCTCGTGCGGCTTGTCAAGCGTACCAGCTCACCGGAGATGTATCTGGGTCTTATCCGAATGCACAATTTATCGAAATAAATGGTGGGTATGTCAATCCCTTAAATACTGTGTTTTTTGAGGCCCACGACTACATTTTGATCGATATTAATAGCGAGTTTAAATTAAATTCTACGGTCACGATCAGGAACAAGCCTTGCAATTGATCTACCTCTCCTCTATTTCTACAACAGGGCAAGGCGCTAAAGCAACCTTGGAGCGAAACACGTTTCAGTCACAGTGACTAGATACAGTTGTTCGTTTCTTCTTTCTCACGTTAGCTCCGAATTTACGTACTCAGTCCATTTTAGTCCATATTATTTATCTCCCTCTTAACCCTCCCTCAGTCGGTCGGTCTTCCAATCTTTGCAAAGAAAACTTACTGTGCAAGTGGGTTGATATAGTAGTCTGACGGAAATCAGCCATCTCAGATCGATAATCACATCAGTTTATCTTCAAGACATTCGATGAGGGATTGCATCCCACATAAAAGAATGCCTCTAAGGTGGTTTTCCATCTTGGCAAGCTCAGGGTCTTCGTTAAGTATTCCAAGCACACCGGCTAATAATGCTCTTGAGTGAAGATTTGCGAACTGCTCTTTGCTCAACTGATCTTGCGCAAGGACATTTTGTTCTTGATCGCAGGCTAACATGATATCGATGTTTTTCTGTTGCTTAATGTCCATGTCTCCCTCGGTAATCTGCACGGCCGCAATATCGGTACAGCGCTCAAAAAACAGGTAGATGATCAGCATCATCCCAAAAATTCCTTCCAACTGATCTGGTTCGAAATCAATTCGAAAGCCAAGCAGCATGGACATCATAAAGGGCTGATGAGCCACAATGCGGTCACTTATTTCCTCCGCCTCTGCCGTATTCATATCAGCAATGTGCTGAAGTATTTCTTGAACTACTTTGATTTCTTGGTGATCCTTCTCCGATAATTGCATCTCCTCCATATTGATTGCGAATTTACCTAATCAGTCCATTTTATTTATCTCCTTCTTAACCTTCTTAACCTTCTTAACCCTCTTAACCAACATCGGCTGCCTGCCGAGGCAGGTTATCTTCACTCGAAGGTGCACTGCAGCTTCGCCCACCCTTTGAGTTGGGATCATTCGGTAATCTCCGCCGCAGAAAAATCCTCTCCCTCAATCGGTCGGCCATCCAGTCTTTGCAACAGCGCGATTTGCCCAATGTGAGTGAGTACGTCCGAAAAGGGTCCTTGGATTAATTTCTTGATAAAATTTATGGGTAAATCTCTATGTGCGAGCGCTTGATCCGTCAGAGCCAATTCGTGCTGAAATCTTTCCATCTCTTCTGCAAGCGAGAATTTGTCGGGTTTTACTCTAGGAGGCTGTTGAATTACTGGCTCGATTTGGCTCGCTAGCTTATTTTGGTTGCAGACGAGCCAAAAAACGCAGAAATAGCCGAGCTATATCGAGTATTTTTGGTGAAGTATGCGGGCAAAAGAAGCCGCGAACGAAT
>CAJQNM010000345.1 GCA_905479665.1 uncultured Saprospiraceae bacterium | reverse complement strand
GATTGCCCAGGAAGTAAATCAGGTCTTTCCCGACGTAGTCCATAAAGGTGAAAACGACGAATATTACGGGGTAAATTATAGTGAGTTTGCTGCTATATTTATCGAAGCCATCAAAGAGCAACAACTGATTATTGAAGATATGAGGGCACAACATGATGAGGAATTAGCCGAGCTGCGCCTCGCACTGGATCAACATGTGTCTAACAGTTCTACGGAAAAGGAGCGGTATGCAGACCAGGAATAGCGTAACGTCTGACAAATAAATGTGAAGAGTATCATCTCAAATGAAAATTATAAATGTGAGTATCAGCGTTCTGTATCTGGCCGCTATGTGTTTTCAGGCAAGGGGCCAACACAGCATCGAAGCATTAAATGGCAAGATTGATAGTGCAAGAATATTGACTGCAACTCAACCATCTGCTGCTGAAGATATTGGTAGGAATGTCCTTGCAACTGCCAAAGCAATCGATGCAGAGATGCTGGAGGTCGATGCACTTCTCACACTTGCTTGGGCACTCAACTACCAACATTCATTTGACGAGTGCATGCAATTTGCAAAACGTGCAGATTCGCTATCAAGAAAACTCGAATATCAATGGGGATTGATGGAGGCTTATTCGATAAAGGGTAATACGTATCTGTTCCAAGGGTATAATTTTAGCGCCACCTCTGAACTTTTTCAGGCACTTGAAATTGCAAAGGAAATTGATTCCAAACCCGACGTTGTCGAAATTACTCGTAGGATAGCCAATGCCATCACGCAATCTAACGACTTTGCCAAATCCCTGCAATTACTCAAAGAGATTTTGCCGATGTCACAGGACTTAGGGCTGGATGTTGCCTATGCCGATATACTTAACAGCATTGGTGGAAATTACCATGACTTGGGCCTTTTGGATTCGTCCTTGCATATCGATCTAATGGCTCTAGCCGAGATGGAGCGACTCAATGATGCTTTTGGCAAAGCCATGGTTTTGACAAATCTTGCATATACCCAGTTAGATTTGGGTCTACTACAAAATGCCCACGATACGTTGCAGGTCGCGCGAGCTATCGTAGATACGATTGAGGCACCCATGATCGAAGCCAATTACCTCATGTTGATGGCATACTATTATTTTAAGAGCGATGATCTACATACTGCAGACGAATTTGCAAGACAAAGTCTGGAGGTTGTTGATCGCTTTGAGTACGCCCTGGAATCGGTTTGGATTTATGATCTACTGCATAAAATTCATAAAAAGGATGGTTCTTTCGAGAAGGCACTAGACTACAAAACAAGGGCCACCGAGATTCAAGATACTCTGGTGTATCAGTCAAGCAATCGACAATCTATCGACTTGCTGGAAAAGTACAACTCCTCGCAAAAAGATGCAGCATTGACTCAGCAACAACTCAAAATTTCTCAGCAAATAAATACCCGAAATGTTCTGCTTGGTACTCTAGTTTTGTTTGGTTTGCTGGGCACTTTTATTATTGCTCGCTTCCGTCTCCGTCAAAAGATCACCTCCCAAAACCTCTCACTCCAGATCGAAAAAAATCAAAATCTACAACAGAGACAGAAATTAATAGCAATCGATTACATGGTACAGGGACAGGAAGAAGAGCGCAAGCGCATTGCGAAAGATCTGCACGACGGGCTCGGCTCACTTTTGCTATCAGCAAAATTGCAACTTAGCCATATTCACAATGAGATAAAAATTCTAGAAAACCTCGATATATTCAGGAAAGCGGAAAACCTGATCTCAAACGCGCACGAAGAGGTACGTCGTATCGCGCATAATATGATGCCTGAGGCACTGATGAATTTTGGTTTGAAAGAAGCTGTCCAAGATCTGGGTCATCAAATCAATGTGGCTCATGAGGTCCAGGTTGTGACCTCATTTCATGCCGACACCATACATCTGAATGAGCCTGAGGAAGTACATTTATTTCGCATCATTCAGGAGTGCCTGAATAACGCGATCAAGCATGCAGGAGCCAATATGATTGAGATTCATTTTCATGATGCAGGAGAAAATTATCTCCTCGAAATAAAAGATGATGGACAAGGATTTAATCCACAAGAGCTGAAAGACAGCTCTGGAGTAGGCTTGAAAAATATCGAAGCCAGGGTAAACTATCTGAACGGAAAGCTTGATTTGCAATCTGCGGCAGGAGAGGGGACGATAATTAATATTTTGATTCCTAAATAGTGTATCTGAATAAAATACTTCGACATCATTTCAACGGAATTGTTAGCGGTGCGAAAGCTGACAACGTAATTATTGATTTACGGAGTGATTTCTAGTCGACCGCCTGTAAGAAGGCTACGAGATCTGCCATGTCCTGATGACTCATACTTGCCTCTAGCCCTTCAGGCATGAAGGAGATTCCCGAGGTTTTCATTTCTGAGATCGATGAGCGGCGGATGTGCTTTTCGGCGCCACCTTGCAAGATGAGGGTTACCCCGTCAGAATCGTCATTGCTAACGATTCCAGAATAGGTATCTCCATCAGTCGTACGAACAACATAAGAGAGATAGGAGGTTTCGCACCCTGAGTTGGGATCTACAATGTCGTGGAGTAAGGCTTGCTTGCTTTTGTGGAACGAACCACTGAGATCCGGACCCACTTCATGACCAGCATTTCCGATCTGGTGACATTGGGAACAAAGGCGAGTATACACAGATTCACCTGCCTTTGCGATGCCTTGCAGATCAACCATTGGCATCATGGCTTCAATAGCCTCAGCACGCTGCAGGATGCGACTGTCGTCAAAAAGTGCTTCGGCACGACTCTTGATTTCAGGATCTTCGGAGAATAGTAACTCGCGGCGTCGTTCTAGGTGCATATTCATTTCCCCCAAGGAAATAGTGCCATTTTCAAAAGCAGCGAGGAGATCTTTTTGATAATATTGAGTGTAGAGTAAAATATCTCCTGCCATCTGTTTAGCTGTGGGGCCCAATTCGGACCAGTGAGCACATAAGATTGCCGGAACGTTCTCAGCCGTCGTGCCATCGTCCAAAAGATTCATAACGGCAATTTGCAATGCAGGGGGGCTTGTTGCTGCCAAGATCTCTCGATAGGTAGCCGATAAGTCTTGGTCGGAGAGCGCGAGTAAATTTAAG
>CAJQNM010000344.1 GCA_905479665.1 uncultured Saprospiraceae bacterium | reverse complement strand
CTGATCGTGTATCGAGATGTGCACTTCTACACCAACAAGCTCATCGGTTTCAAATCGCTTGATCGAATTAATCAGATTGCGTAGTTGACTACTGGTCTTTCCTGTAAAAATATCTTCATTTTCCATGACGCGACCCTTCATGAAGAGTCGATTCTGGTTGGCGTAGCTGCGATAAGGAACAATAATTGTAGGATCGTCGGAGTCAAAAATATTCGAAATTCGATTTAAGAAGTCTCCTACCTTGCCCGCAGCACTTTCGAGTGGTCCTGGTTTTTCTGTCATGAGAGATCATTATGCCATGATTCCTGGAACCAAATCACCAAATACATCTGTGAGGCGATAGCGACGGCCCAGATGCTTGTAGGTAAGCCGTTTGTGGTCGAGACCCATGAGATGCATTATGGTGGCATGTAGATCGTGGATGTGCACGGGATCTTTGACGATATTGTACCCCAGCTCATCGGTCTCCCCATATGACACGCCTGGCTTGACACCACCACCTGCCATCCACATGGAGTAGCATCGAGGATGGTGATCTCGCCCATAATTCTCTTCGGTCAATTTGCCCTGGCAATAGTTAGTGCGGCCAAATTCTCCTCCCCAAATGACCAACGTCTCATCGAGGAGATTGCGCTGTTTGAGATCTTTAATTAAGGCCGCTGTTGGTCGGTCTACATCTTTGGCCTGTTGTGCCATTTCTCCCACGAGATTGCCGTGCTGATCCCAACCCTGATGGTATAATTGCACAAAACGTACACCCGCTTCCGAAAGCTTGCGAGCAAGTAAACAGTTTGCTGCGTAAGTGCCGGGCACTAATGACTCCGACCCATACATTTTGACAATGTGCTCCGGCTCTCGACTTAGATCCGTGAGTTCAGGCACTGCTGTTTGCATGCGGTAGGCCATTTCGTACTGCTGAATCTTGGCCTGGATTTCTGGATCCCCAAATTCCTGGTGGTTGCGATTATTTAATACCGCGAGGCGATCCAACATGCGTCGTCGACTTGCCTTGTCTGTTCCAGGAGGATTATTAAGGTGCATGATGGGATCTTCTCCAGAACTAAACTGAATGCCTTGATGCACGCTGTCGAGAAAGCCGTTGGTCCACAGTTTTGAATAGACACCCTGGCCATTGCCAGGCCCGCGCGATAGCAAAACACAGAATGAAGGGAGGTTTTTATTTTCACTACCCAGGCCATAACTGAGCCATGCACCCATGCTGGGGCGATTGCCCACTTGCGCCCCGGTCTGAATAAAAGTGAGGGCCGGATCATGATTAATGGCTTCGGTGTGCACTGATTTAATTACACAAATATCATCGACGATACTGGCTGTATGCGGAAAAAGATCACTGACCCAAGTTCCGGATTGGCCGTATTGGTGGAAATCAAATTTAGAACCCACCATAGGAAACTTACTCTGGCCTGACGTCATGCCGGTAAGGCGCTGTCCAGCTCGTACAGAGGGAGGAAGATCCTGGCCAAAAAGTTCACGCAGTTTTGGTTTGTAGTCGAAGCTTTCCAATTGAGAGGGAGCTCCATTCTGAAATAAGTAAATGATTCGTTTGGCCTTGGGAGCAAAGTGTGCCAGACCCACCGGAATTTTACTTTCCGTATCAGACCTTCCTTTAAATAAATCTGGCACCATCAGGGACCCGAGAGCAACACTACCTACACCTAGTCCTAACTTGCCCAGAAAGTGGCGTCGATTTACATTGAGTTTATGCTTTATAAATTCATTTGACATGAGACATGTTTAGGATTTAGTAATAGCCTCTTCCATATTATAAATGGTGTGGATAATTTGCATAAGTGCAGCGACTTCAAGACTATCTACTTGGTCTGCGTTTTTTATTTCTCCAGCGGAGATAAATTTTACTGCAAGTTCTGGCTCCGTCTGAAAATGATTTAATTCTTCCTGGTAGTACTCCTTCAGAAGGGTTTTTTCTGGCTCTTCGATCGGTCGACAGATAATGCTTTGAAATGCAATGGCAATTTTCTCGCTCACAGTGCTTTTTTCCGCAATTAATTTTTCCGCAAATACTCTAGCGGCCTCTAGTACGGTTTCGTCATTCATCATGGCCAGAGCTTGCAGGGGGGTATTGGTACGCAAGCGCTGTACTTCGCACTGATCGCGATTGGAAGAATCGAATACCAACATGGTCGGTGGTGGAATGGTACGTTTTACAAAAGTGTACATCCCTCTGCGATACAATTGATTGCCGTGATCTTGAATATAATTCATCAGCAGACCTCGTCCCGATGTGGCAGTGCCCCAGATGTCGCCTGGCTCATAGGGCTTGACACTTGGCCCGCCAATCTCCTGGTGTAAAAGTCCGGCACTGACCAAGACATGATCACGGATATTTTCGGCCGGCAGGCGAATGCGAGGAGCTCGTGAAAGCCAAATATTATCAGGATCTGCCGTAAGCTTCTTATCGGAAACCTGGGCTGACTGTCGGTAGGTCGCCGACATCACAATGGTCTTGATAAGCTGCTTGATATCCCATCCAGAATCGCGAAAGTCTACTGCAAGCCAATCAAGTAATTGTGGATGGCTGGGTAAATCGCCCTGCATGCCATAATCTCCCGAAGTTTTTACCAGTCCTCGTCCAAATATTTCTTGCCACATGCGATTGGCAAATACTCTTGCCGTAAGGGGATTATTTTCATCAAGTAACCATTGTGCAAGACCCAGCCGATTTGGTGCAAAGCGAGATGTGTCGTAGGGCATGATAGATTTTGGCATCTGGGGGAATACCGTATCGGTTGGATTATCGTATACACCCCGATCCAAGACTCTGGTAGCTCGGATGCCTGAGGAATCGTGCATAATCATGACCTCCAGCAAATTCGTGTCAGGTTTATTGACAAAATGCAATACCGATGCAATGTCCTCGTTGCTAATTTCCATCTTGGGTGGATCGGCAAAAGAGGCATCAATTACGCCGACGATTCCCTTTTCGGGTACTTGATCAAAAAATGCAAAGGCACGGAAATATTCTTTTTGCGAAATGGGATCGTATTTATGGTCGTGACATTTGGCACACTCGAAGGTCATGCCGAGAAAAGCTTTGCCAAAAGTGTTCGTGCGATCGGTCACATATTCGATTCGATATTCCTCGTCAATAACACCTCCTTCCTGAGTTATTTTATGATTGCGGTTAAATCCTGTGGCAAGCAGCATCTCCTTGTCTGGATCTGGCAATAAATCTCCAGCCAGCTGCCAGGTGAGAAATTTATCATACGGATAGTTTTCATTGAAAGCGTGAATCACCCAGTCCCGCCAAGGCCACATGGTACGCAAACCATCGTCTTGATATCCATGACTGTCGGCATAGCGTGCTACATCAAGCCAGTGGAGTGCCATGCGCTCTCCATATGCAGGAGATGACAACAATTCATCCACCACTTTCTCATAGGCATTTTCATCGTGATCATGATAAAAAGCTTCCTGCATTTTAATACTAGGAGGCAAACCAGTTAAATCGAAACTCACTCTCTTGAGCAATTGGGTTCGATCTGCTGGTGGATTGGCAGATAAGCGTTGCACTCCCAATTTTTGTAGAATAAAATAATCAATGTCATTCTGGGCCCATTCGGAATCTTTGATCTGTGGCAGTGCAGTCTTTTGCGGAGGAGTAAAAGACCAGTGCTCCTTGTACTCTGCACCTTGGTCAATCCACTTGGAGATCAATTTTTTCTCCAGGGCGGTGAGGTTCAAATTTGCGTCAGGAGGCGGCATTATATCTGCCGAGTCTTGGGTCATGATGCGTTTATACAGCTCAGATTGTTTTGGCTCTCCCGGACTGATCACCATTTGATCTGGGTGATCCTTAAGACTTTGATACAATCCTTCTTTGGTATCCAGCCTTAGGTCAGCTTGCCTCTCGTTGGCATCGGGACCGTGACACTTAAAACACTTGTCAGAAAAAATGGGTCTAATATGAAAGTTGTAATCGACCACGTCGACATGGGTAGCGTCAGAATGAGAAAGACAGGAGTAGAGGGTCACACCACCTGCTAGGGCTAGTGTAACAGATGCGAGAAGGAAGGTAAGTGAGTGGGTCTTTCGCATCGAATCAAGTTACGGAAAATTAGGGGCTTGGAGGTGATGGGGGGGGGCCGTTTATCCATGCTATAGAGGGATATTTCCGTGCTTACGATTTGGTCTAGGCAGTGATTTTCGATCGATGGTAGCAAAGGCACGAATCAGTTTGCGACGTGTTTCTTCCGGCAAAATTACTTCATCAATAAAGCCTCGTTCAGCAGCCAGAAAAGGGTTCGCAAATTTATCCTGATATTCTTTTTCCTTCTCGATGGCCTTGGCAGCTGAGTCTGCGGCGTCCTGTATTTCACGCTTGAATATGATTGCACTGGCTCCTTTGGCACCCATCACTGCTATCTCAGCACTTGGCCAGGCAAAATTATAGTCAGCTCCGATGTGCTTAGAGTTCATGACATCATACGCGCCACCATAGGCTTTTCTGGTGATGACCGTGATGCGTGGTACCGATGCCTCACTGAAAGCATATAAGAGTTTTGCCCCATGCATGATGACCCCGTTCCACTCCTGATCGGTGCCCGGTAAAAATCCTGGAACATCAACAAGTACGAGGAGGGGGATATTGAAGCTGTCACAGAATCGTACAAAACGAGCAGCCTTGCGAGAGCTTTCTACATCCAATACTCCAGCCAGCACCGTGGGCTGGTTTGCGACAATGCCGATACTTTTTCCTGCCAATCGTCCAAAACCTGTGATGATGTTTTGGGCGAAGGCTTGATGCACTTCTAAAAAGGAATCCTCGTCAAGCAGCTCGGCGATGACCTCGAGCATATCATAAGGCAGGGTAGATTCTTCTGGGATGAGGTTGGCGAGCTGCGGTCGCATTTCCTCGCTAAACTCATATGATGTCGAAGGTGGCTTATCGTCGCAATTCTGTGGGAAGTAACTGATCAGCTTGCGCATGACCTGCAGGCACTCTACATCATTTTCTACTGCGAAGTGGGTGACACCGGATTTGGTAGAATGGGTCGTCGCTCCACCAAGATCTTCGGCACTCACTTCTTCGTTGGTCACTGTTTTGACCACATTGGGGCCAGTGACGAACATGTAGCTGGTGTTCTTTACCATTATGGTAAAGTCGGTCATAGCAGGGGAATAAACGGCCCCTCCAGCACAGGGCCCCATGATTGCTGAGATTTGCGGTATGACGCCAGATGCATGTACGTTGCGGTAAAAGATATCAGCATAACCTCCCAGAGAGCGAACACCCTCCTGAATGCGTGCGCCTCCTGAATCATTGAGTCCAAGAAAGGGAGCGCGGGCCACCACGGCCAGATCCATGATTTTACAAATCTTTTCTGCGTGGGTCTCAGAAAGCGAACCGCCAAATACCGTAAAGTCTTGAGCAAATAAGTAGACCAATCTGCCGTGGATGGTGCCATAACCGGTCACGACGCCATCACCCGGATAGATTTGTTTTTGCATCTCAAAGTCATGGGTGCGATGTATGACTAAGGCCCCGATCTCTTCAAAAGAACCGGGATCAAGCAAGATTTCGATTCTGGCTCGGGCAGTGAGCTTACCACGCTCATGTTGTTTCTGCACACGTTTTGCACCACCACCTTCACGGGCAGCTGCCAATCGCTCGGCAAGTTTTTTTCGCTGATCAGCCATGAGATGAGTGTTCAATTAAGGTATTTAGAATTTGGCATGCTGCTTCCGTTATGACTGTGCCAGGGCCAAAAATAGCGGCTACTCCCGCCTCGTAAAGGGCCTCGTGATCGTGCTCCGGAATTACTCCGCCACAGACAAGCAAAACATTCGCAAATCCGATTTTAGCAAGCTCAGCTATTGTTTCTGGGATCAAACTAAGATGACCACCAGCAAGGGAAGACACACCTAAAATATGGACATCGTTTTCCCCAGCCTGACGAGCTGCTTCTCTGGGTGTCTGGAAAAGTGGCCCGACATCTACGTCAAATCCAAGGTCCGCAAAACTGCTGGCAATGACCTTTGCTCCCCGATCATGTCCGTCTTGCCCGAGTTTGGCGATCAAGATACGAGGTCGGCGACCGGCCAACTCAGCAAACTGATCAGCTAGCGCACGTACTTCTTTGATTTTATCATCCATTCCAGTCGCTTTGGCATAGACACCAGTGACAATTGTAGGGGAGGCCTGGTGTCTTCCAAATTCCTTTTCTACAGCATACGAAATTTCGCCCAAAGTGGCTCGATGACGTGCGGCTACCACTGCCAGCTGAAGTAGGTTGCCCTCTCCTGAGATGGCACAGTGTGTGAGCGCTGCAAGAGCCTTGGCAACTTGATCGGTGTTTCTGGTCTCTTTGATTTGCTTCAGCTTGGCGAGTTGTTCATTTCGAACCTCCGCATGGTTGATCTTCAGTAGATCGAATTTGTGGGTATCTGCACTCTGCAAAATATTTACCCCGACGATCTGGTCTTTGCCACCGTCGATGCGAGCTTGCTTCAACGTAGCGGCTTCTTCGATGCGTCGCTTGGGTAGCCCCTGACTGATGGCTGCTGTCATTCCTCCCAGTTGCTCTACCTCATCAATGAGAGTCTGAGCCTGATTGAGCAGCTGAGCTGTCAATCCTTCGACATGATACGATCCCGCCCAGGGATCGATTGCCTCCGTG
>CAJQNM010000343.1 GCA_905479665.1 uncultured Saprospiraceae bacterium | reverse complement strand
TCTCCTCAAGTTCAGCAATCCACTCAATCAAATTCTTGAGAGAGCGAGCCAAGCGGTCAAGACGCCATACAACGAGAGTGTCCCCATTGCGGAGTTGTGCCTTCAGTTTATCGAGTTCAACACGCTTGGCTACAGTACCACTAACCTTATCGGTGAAGATCCTCTCACAGCCCGCATCTTTCAGAGCGTCGATCTGTAGATCTGGATTCTGGTCGTCAGTGCTGACACGAGCATAACCTATAAGCATGATGATGAAGATATAGTTAATAAACTTGTTATGAAAAAGTGATATTTACTTTGATTTATTAACTGAGATTATTAACTTTATAGAGTACGTTTTCAAGGGTATACCTTATCCATCTTTAAACTCGTTATAGCAAAGTGATTCTCAAGACTTTGGGCATCGGAATGTGCTGCCTGATCTTCCTGCCAGGATGGGCTCAGCATAATATTGTTCCAAATGGAGGTTTCGAGTCCATAAGCACTCCTGCAGAAACGTGGTTTTTTCAAGGCAGTGATTTTTCCCGAGTTGCACAATCATGGACTTCAGCCACGCAGGCATCACCAGACCTCTACAGTCCGGGTACGACGATTCCAGAATCCTGGCGCAATAAGGGTTTCGGAGATCAGCGTGCGCGCACGGGTCAGAACATGGCAGGCATCACGCTCTATGGTTGTACGAAAGGAAAACCTCATTGTCGAGAGTACCTGCAGGTTGGTCTGACAGAGCCCATGGTACCCGGTCAGGAGTATCGCATATCACTCTGGACAGCCCCACTAAAAAGGGGACTACGCGTCGATAAACTGGGCCTTTACTTTTCAGATCGAAAGATAGCAGGCAACACCGATCGGCTGATCGAATTTTTGCCACAAGTATGCACCCGCGACATTATTTCTAACGCTGACGGCCATTGGCAACACCTTAATTTTAAGTTTGTCGCAGACTCAGTCTATCGGTTTCTCGTACTAGGCAATTTTTCTGACGATGAAAGCACACAAATAGAACCAGGCATTGAACCCCGCCACTCTTTCGGCTACTACTATGTAGACGATATAGAAGTGCGTAAAATCACTCCGATTCTTACAGTAAAGGATCCACTCGCAGAGTGGTATCCCCTCACAGAGGGGCGAACAATAGAAATCAAGGTGCTTTTTGATGTCGACAAACACACATTAAAAAACCGCGCCCAAAGAGACCTAGACCGCTTGCTCTTACTGTTGAGAGAATATCCAGAAATGCAAGTCGAGATCTCTGGGCATACAGACAGTACTGGAAACTTCAACCACAACATGTCACTATCTGATCGAAGGGCCAGCGCAGTTTTGAGATACCTTCACCAACATGACGTCGGGCATGATCGGATGATTGCGTCTGGCCATGGTCCCACCCAACCAGTAGCCTCAAACGGTACGATGGAGGGAAGGCAGTTGAATCGACGTGTAGAGTTTCGCATACTTCGCCTCTGATTGAGGTGCTGCTCATAAGCGAGCACATATGTATATTTAACATGTGTTACCTAGTAGACTAAAGCAGGATAGAGTGGAAGCAGGGTGCGATGAAGCTGGTCGCGGTTGCCTTGCTGGTCCAGTTTTTGCAGCGGCGGTCATCTTACCACCTGATCTGCAACACGAACTTCTGGACGATTCTAAAACACTGACTCCGGAGCAGCGCGAGGAGATGGCGGTTTTTGTGAAGAAGCATGCAGTTTCATACGGTGTTTCGTTCTGCTCGCCTGCAAAGATTGATCAGATCAACATCCTAAACGCCTCTTTTGCAGCCATGCATGCGGCGGTTCGCAAATTAGAAATCAGGCCCGGTCACCTTCTTATCGATGGCAATCGTTTCAACCCGCTCAAAGGCTATGAGTATACCTGTATTGTCAAGGGTGATGGTAAAATTGGCTCTATTGCAGCAGCCTCAATCTTGGCAAAAACAGCACGAGACAAGTATATGCGGCGAAAACACCGGCATTATCCCGCATATCATTGGATCACAAACAAAGGATACCCAACCATTGCACACCGGCAAGCTATTTTAGATCACGGACTCACGCCTCTTCACCGGTTGTCATTCCGACAGTACCCACTTCCAGAACAGCTCAAATTGTTTGAGCAAAAAGTATGATGAGAATATGAACGAGGTCTAGACCCGGACAAAAGGATTATTTTTTTTCTCATGTCCAATGGTCGTTTCAGGGCCATGCCCCGGATAGATGATGGTATCATCAGGCAGCATGTACAGTTGTGTTCGGATACTTTGGTATAGGATCTCTTGATTTCCGCCAGGCAAATCGTAACGCCCGATGCTCTCTCGAAAAAGAACATCGCCAGCGATGACATAATTTTCCACCTCATTGTACAAACAGATACTGGCTGGAGAGTGCCCAGGGGTGAAAAGTACTTTGAAAACGGCATCACCAAGAGAGATGGTGTCTCCTTCCTCCAAAAAACCAGATGGCGCCGGAGAGGGTGCGCAGTGCATTCCGTACGATTGGGCCACTACCGAGCAGGCATTGAGCATCTCTAACTCTCCCCGATGTATGAGAAAAGGACATTCGTATCGCTCAAGAACTGCTTTGTTGCCAAATACGTGATCGAGATGACAATGGGTATTGATCACTTTTTCTACGTTGAGATTTTTTGTGAGGATCAGGTCAAATAGTATCTTCTCCTCTGCAGAATCGTAGCAACCGGGATCAAATATGATCGCTTGCTGGTGCTCGTCGGAAACAATGTAAGTGTTTTCCTGAAGCGGATTTAATGTCAGACAAGTAACGCTGGTCATGCTTTGTTCGTTATAGATTGAGACACAAAGACGGGAATGTTGTAATTTCCGCCAGATAGGTCATGTCATGAGTCCCAATTTTACGAAATATTGGCTGGCAGGAGTACTGCTATGTTTAATGCAAATCTCTTTTGCACAAGTCTCCCGTGTGGAATTTGGTAAAAACAGAATCCAGTTTCATGACGACTTCGACCAGTGGATTCTCTACGAGAGCCAAAATTTTATCACCTATTGGTACGGTAAGGCTCGAAACCATGGTGTCGCTACCGTAAAACTGGCCGAGCAAGACCATGACGAGATTCTGGACCTGATAGAGCATCGTATAAATGAAAAAATTGAAATATTGGTGTACTCCGATGTTTCTGACCAGAAGCAAAGTAACATTGGCGCAGATGAGACCTTCGTGAGCTCCTCTGGCCGTACCAAGCTAGAAGGGACCAAGCTGTTTGTGTATTTCAATGGAGACCATGAGGATCTGCGCACACAAATACGCAAGGGCGTGGCAGAGGTGTTTCTAAACAGCATGTTTTATGGGTCTAACTTTCAGGAGTTGGTGCAAAACCGATCATCAAATAACATTCCGACCTGGTTTACCGAAGGTCTGATCGAATACATCGGAAGATCATGGGACAGTGCATCGGATGATGAACTTCGGAATATCTTCAACAATACGCGACGCAAAAAAACATTTAAGCGGCTCAGCGGTACCTATCCCGTAC
>CAJQNM010000342.1 GCA_905479665.1 uncultured Saprospiraceae bacterium | reverse complement strand
GCAGTGCGAAACTATTGGAAAATGTGAAGATGGAATTGACGGAAATATTGGATACGACGATACCCGGATTGGAGAAGAAAGTAGCTGCAACTGGTGCGCCAAAGATCGAAGGACAGGGCTTTTAAGATGAAGAGATTTTTCGGTCCCAGTACGCTGATCGCTGCTGCCTTTATTGGGCCAGGCACGCTGACAACCTGCACCATAGCTGGGGTGGGGATGTCGTACGATCTTCTTTGGGTTATGTTATTTGCCATTTTTGCAACAATCGTTTTGCAGGAGATGGCTGCACGTTTGGGTTGGGTAACACAAGAGGGGTTGGGGGAAGCGCTGCACCGTGAGTTTGCAAGTGGCGTCGCTCGCTATTTGGTTTTCTTTCTGGTCATTGGTGCAATCTTGATCGGGAATGCAGCTTACGAGGCCGGCAATATTTCGGGAGGTATCCTTGGGCTAGAATTAATTGCAGGCCCATTTAAGTTCTGGCCGATCGCAATCGGCCTAGTTTGTTTTTTGCTGATGTATCTCGGAAAATACAAGACCGTCGAGCGCATTCTGGTCGGTCTTGTAATTACCATGAGTGTTTGTTTTTTGATCACGGCTATTTTGGTTCAACCCAATGTTGGAGATATTTTCAGAGGATTTATTCCCGGGCCACTTTCAGGTTCAGAATTGTTGATTGTCATGGCCTTAATTGGTACGACTGTAGTTCCCTACAATTTGTTTCTCCATGCATCCACGATCTCAAAGAAATACGATTCGACTTCATCACTATCTGATATTCGAATCGAGAATGCCGTTTCGATTATTTTAGGGGGCATCATTTCCATCCTGATCATTATTACGGCAGCAGCAACTTCAGGCCAAGTGGAAACAGTGAGCTCTGCCGCAGATCTGGCGTTGCAATTGGAGCCGCTCTTTGGCGAAAGCGCGAAATTATTTATGGGCATAGGTTTAATGGCCGCAGGCATCAGCTCGGCACTGACGGCTCCCCTGGCAGCGGCCTATGCCGCACGCGGTTTATTTTCTTGGTCTGAAAGTGAAGAGAATTGGAAATTTCGGATGGTTTGGATTGGAATCTTGGTCATAGGGGTGGTCGTTTCTATTACCAATGTAGAGCGCGTGCTGATTATCAAATTTGCCCAAATAACCAATGCAATTTTATTGCCACTGATTGTCATCTACTTGATCTATTTGGCAAATTCAAAAAAGATCATGCAGCAATACAGCAACGGCTGGGTCTCCAATCTGTTTGGGGTTGTGGTTGTGTTGGTGACACTTTTGATTTCGTTTCGCGGGATGAGTAAGGCCTTGGGGTTTTAACCTTCTCTCCTCAACTTTGTTACTAGAAAAAATAGATGTTATGAAGTTGCCAATAAGACTGATTTTGCTCATTGTTTTGATCCCATTTCTGAGTTGTCAGGAAGCCACGGGACAGCCAACCAATGCCGAGTTTGAAAAATACTGGTATGCGGGAGATGCAGAACTGAGCCGCTATGAATTAAAACAAGTCCGATATGGAGAGGTGCACGAAGGCGATGCAGTGCTTATTTTCGTGACCGAGCCTTTTCGTACCGACAAGCAGGTGAAATACGAAGGCGGTAGTCAGGATAATGTCGAATCAGTCCTAAAATTGAACCTCACCAAGAAATTCAATACGGGCATTTACCCGTATTCCATGATGTCTTCGACTTTTACACCCGTTGCTGAAGGAAAGCCTACACTGAAGGTGACTACGACTTCACAGGAATGGTGTGGCCACACATTCTCGCAACTCAATCACCGCAAAAATAAATACGAGGGCAAGTTGTATTCCTACTTTCAGAATGAAGGGGATCAAGCATTTGTGCTGGATGATGCGCTGCTCGAAGATGAGATCTTTACGAAGATCCGCTTGCAGCCAGAGAGCCTACCGACAGGAGATATTCAGATGATTCCCGGGTCCATGTTTTTACGTTTTAAGCATCGGGAGTATGGTGTCGAGCGAGCCGTGGCCACACTGAGCCCAATGGAGGATCCTGACCTTTCGGCGAAGGCCTTGAAAAATTATCGCATCACATACAAGGACTTTCCACGCGTTTTGGAGATCACTTTTGAGAGCGAGTTCCCTCACGCCATTGTAGCCTGGGAAGAGCACGGTGACCATAGCGATCCTTCGTTAGTCACCCGAGCAGTTCGGACGCATACATTAAAAAGTGCCTACTGGGGCCAGCATGATGTGAAGGACGGACACTTACGAGCGAAGTTGGGGCTGGAATGATATGAGATATCGAGAGTTTGAGATGTCGAGATTTCGAGAGGGGTGTGGGTGAGCGAGAGTAAACCACTCCTTTTGGCGGAACAGATCCACCCCCTGCCCCCCGCCTGCGGGGGAAATGGCACGTCTTCGCATCGACTAGGTGGGTATTCGAGCAAGTGGTATCTCTTTGTACGGCCTCTGATCCAAGTAGTGGTTTCCCCCGCTGGCGGAGGATCAAGGGGGTGGAATAGCTAAACATTGTCCCTATCTTACTCCCAACAATTCAATTGAATATGCGTCTCCTTTTACTTTCCCTGCTTGCACTACTTATTTCCTGCCAGAGTGAACCCGCTGCAACAACTACAGAAGCACAACCACCGAACGTCATAGTCATCTATGCCGACGATCTTGGGTATGGCGATATGAGTGCATATGGCTCAGATTTATCTACTCCAAATATGGATTTCCTGGCCGAAAATGGGGTCCGATTTACCAGGGGTTACGCTTCCTCTGCGACCTGTACGCCCAGCCGCTATGCTTTGCTTACCGGTATTTATCCCTGGCGCAACAAGAACGCTAAGATCCTGCCCGGTACTGCTCCACTGCTGATCGACACCGCTCAACTAACCATGCCGAAGATCTTTGCTGCGCAAGGCTATCAGACCGCAATCGTAGGCAAGTGGCACCTCGGACTAGGTAGCGGGAATGTAAATTGGAATCAGCACATTTCGCCGGGGCCTAACGAACTTGGATTTCAGTACTCTTATATTATGGCGGCCACACAAGACCGTGTGCCTACGGTTTACATAGAAAATGGTCGGGTAGATCATCTCGATCCGACAGATCCCATCGAGATTAGTTACAAAGAGAATTTTGCTGGGCAGACCACTGGAAAGGACAACCCGGAACTGCTCAAGATGAAATGGCACCATGGCCATAACAACAGCATTGTGAATGGCATACCGCGCATTGGTTTTATGAAAGGTGGTGAGAGTGCGCGTTGGGTTGATGAAAATATGGCCGATACCTTTTTAGTAAAAGCGCAAGAGTACGTGCGATCTCATAAAGAAAAGCCCTTTTTCATGTACTATGCTCTGCAACAGCCGCATGTGCCCCGCACACCACATGGCCGATTCGTGGGTGCAACAGGAATGGGGCCGCGAGGGGACGTTATCGCTGAAGCAGATTGGTGCATCGGTGAGTTGATGAGCACCTTACGAGAAGAAGGCTTGCTGGAGAATACTCTCATTGTCTTCAGCAGTGACAATGGCCCAGTCCTCAACGATGGGTATTATGATGATGCAGTTGAAAAAATCGGTGATCACAAAGCAGCTGGACCTCTGCGAGGCGGAAAGTACAGCCTATTTGAGGCAGGTACCAGGGTTCCTTTCATGGTTTACTGGAAAGACCACATTACGCCCAAAGTTTCTGATGCGATGGTATCGCAAATTGATCTGTGCTCTTCTTTGGCAGCTCTGATTGGGAGCGAGGCTCGCACCGACGACGGGCAGGATTTGCTCGATGCATTTATGGGTAAGTCGGACCAGGGACGAGATGAATTGGTCCTGGAAGCAACCAGCCGCACAGCGTATCGTCAAGGTGACTGGGCGATGATCCCTCCCTACAAAGGACCGGCCCTTAATGAGCGAGTCAATATCGAACTAGGCAATATGACTGACTATGGCTTATATGATCTCAGCAGTGATTTGGGGCAACAGAAAAACCTCGCTGAGGATGAACCCGAAAAACTTCAAGAAATGATTGCCGCCTTCGAAAAGATCAGGGGAAGTGATTACGGCCGTATCGAGCAGTTGGAATTGAAATAGATTTATTATTAAACCAGCACTTCTTCATACCCTGTATAGCTAGTCCTGTAAGGACGATACATCTGAGCGATGGGATTTATCCCATCGTGAAGAATACATTTCAAGTCAAACCCTGAAAGG
>CAJQNM010000341.1 GCA_905479665.1 uncultured Saprospiraceae bacterium | reverse complement strand
TCAATTTGTTGCAAAACAGAATCAGAGTGAGTAAAGGGAGGGTAATCCAGTGGACTTAGTGGAGCGTTTAGTAAGTTCTTAAGCCCGAAGTCCGGAAATTTGAAAAAATCGAAATTATTATGATATCGTCCTTCCGGCAATAAGTCCAAGTTTTCAAGATTGAGTGTATCCTGCAGGTAGACGAGAAACTTCTTGGGCATGGTTCGGTCGTAGACCAATCTAGCTGCAGGACCAATCTTGCGTCTCTGCAGGCTGGTCTTTATCTTCTGAACCAGATTGCCCGAAAATTCATCATCGATGTAGAGCTCCGCATCTCTAGTCAATTTGATCGAGTACGTATCAAGGACATCATACCCAGGAAAAAGCCAGGCGATACTATGTCGCACAATATCATCCATCATGATTAGATCGCGATACCCCGCTTTACCAGGCAAGTCTATGAAACGTGGTAGATGTTCACTCGGGATATTGACAATTGCATACTGAGCAGCGGATTTGTTCTTGCCTTTTTCAGACATCTCGACCGTGAGATAGAGTGCCGAGTTTACTAGGAATGGTCGCACCTTGTCTTTGACGAGTAGAACAGGCTGTACATAGGGCAACATATTTTCTTGAAAATATTGATCCACAAATTCACGCTGCTCGCGACTCAGATCCAATCTTCGCAAGATCCGAATGTGGTGCTTACGTAACTCTGGTACAATTTGCTGCTCAAAAATCTCATTAAACTCGATTTGCTGTTTCTTTACCGCATCGAGAATCTCCTTTAGGACAATGCGAGGATGGATGTCAAGCTCCTTTTTAGTTTTCTTACTGATGCGCACTAGATTGCGATGTTGGGCAACTCGCACCGCAAAGAACTCACTCAAATTGGAGGAATAGATGGCAAGGAATTTTATTCGCTCGAAAAGGGGGTTGTTGATATCCTTGGCTTCTTGCAAAACTCGATAGTTGAAATGCAGCCAGCTGATGTCGCGTTCGATATGAGGTACGTTTTTATCCACTTGAGGTTATTGTCTGATTGAGATAAAGATATCAGAACATTGCGAATAGACTGCTCTACTTAAGAAAGTCGACGTCGAGGGAGTAGGGGTACTCAAGCAAGTAGGACATTGCCTCCTGGATCGGTAAGTCACAATAGATGATGGCATGCAGCATCTCTACCAGAGGCACTTCTAGTTGGTGCGTTCGAGCAAAGCTGAGCATCAGTTTGATGGTGCGCACGCCTTCCACTAGATCATTTACCTCTTTGTGCACCTGATCCTGACTAAGACCTCTGGCGAGTCCTTGCCCAAAAGAATAATTTCGACTCAGTGCACTCGTCGCAGTAACGATCAAATCTCCGATACCTGCCAAGCCGAAAAAGGCCTTGTGATCGGCACCCATCGATTCGCCAATAAGAATCATCTCTCGCAATCCTCTGGTCACCAAAAAGGCTTCGACATTCTTACCCAAGTTGAGACCATCGGCAATCCCACTTCCGATCGCAATCATGTTTTTGATCGCTCCGGCTATTTCTGTACCCAGCAAAGCATCAGATCCATAAATCTTAAATCGGGGCCCGTTGAGTAATCGATGTCCAGTGACGATCACCTCATCAAATTCGCTTGCGATCACGGACGCAGCCGGGAGACCAGAAAGAATTTCTTTGTGTAGGTTGGGTCCGCTCAAGCAGCCTGTACGAACGACTCGGGTTTCTTTGACAATGACTTCACTCATCGTGCGTAGTTGGCTGCGGTGCAGTTCAGCCCAAGGGTTTTCGTCATCGAAGTCAATGACATCAAAGCCCTTGGTGCCATGAATCAGAATGTGGTAGGGCTCGAGGAAAGGAGCCATTTGCACCATGACCGACCGAAAAACGTCTGAGGGAACAACAGGAAAGATGACCTTGCATTTGCGACCCACCTCGGAGAGCTCTGAGGTCGCTTGGATCGTCTTGGGTAGAGTCACGTCGAGATGCTGATGGTCTCGATTTATACGGGCCACGGTTTCTGGATTGCGACTATACAAAAGGACTGAATAGCGCGGTCCTAAGAGTGTCGCAATTGTTGTCCCGAAACTTCCTGCCCCAACGACGCCAATTACTTCCTCTGTCACCCCCGACATGTCGTGCTTATTTTTTTCGCTTGCCCGTTTTCTCGCGTTCACCGGCTATCCGCTGTTGCTCAGCAAGCGCTGATTGCAATCGCTCCTGAAAGCCTCCTTTCTTTTTTGGTTTCTTTTTATTGGCGTCAAGCTCAGCCTCAATCTTTTTGTGATCAATCAAATAGTTTTTAGTGATCAAGGTCTGAGCGATATTAAATATGTTAGAGAAAAGCAGGTAGCAGGTCAGACCCGAAGCATAACTATTGAAAAATACGATAAACATGAGAGGCATCGCATACTGCATGTATTTCATCATAGGGTTGATCGAATCCATGTTCATCAACTTACTATTGTAGTATGTATACATGATCAAGGTGATCGCATAGAGTAGAGTAAATAAGCTGACGTGTGCTCCCAGCATGGGCACATCCCAAGGCAGTCTGAAAAAGACGTCATAGCTGGAAAGGTCGTTTGCCCACAGAAAGCTCGCTTGCCTAAACTCGATCGAGGCTGGAAAGAACCGGTAAAGGGCAAACCAGATCGGCATCTGCAATGCCATAGGAAAACATCCGCCGGCCGGGTTTACTCCATACTCCCGGTAAAGTTTCATGTTTTCCATCTGCATCTTCTGCTGATCATCTTTGTACTTCTCGCGTGTCTTGGCCATCTGTGGTTTGAGAGCGGCCATTTTGCTCTGCGAGCGGATCATCTTATAGGTAAGCGGATACACCAGGGATTTAACAATGAGCGTGAGCAATAAGATCACAATGCCCTTGCTCCCTATGTACTTGCTCAAAAAAGTAAAGAGTGGCCTGATCACCCAGCGATTGATGCTGCCAAATATGCTGAAACCAAAAGCAACCGTCTCTTCGAGTGCCAGGTCGTATGAGCGCAGTACATCAAACTCCTTAGGCCCGATGTACCAGGTCATGTCAAATTGCTCACTATTTTGGCCGGTAAGTGGTAGTTTAATTTGACTCAGCAGGATCTTTAGGTCTTCAGATTCTT
This sequence comes from uncultured Saprospiraceae bacterium, assembly GCA_905479665.1. Lineage (GTDB taxonomy): Bacteria > Bacteroidota > Bacteroidia > Chitinophagales > Saprospiraceae > CAJQNM01. The sequence continues at coordinate 6,031 of CAJQNM010000341.1, read as the reverse complement.
CGGGTACACTGCGGGTCTCCAGAACAGCACTGGTGAATGGCTGGTTTTTCGCAATCAAGGAACTAAGAAAAAACTGGTTGCTGTGCGAAATCCATTTCACTGGTTGGCCATCTACATCTTCCGTGTCGTCTCCGCTGCATGAACAATAGTCGGTGTCTTCACCCGATTCTTTGAAATAGATCGAGCTCATCATTGCTTCCCAACTGGTATTGATTTCTATGCGATCAAGGTGGTTTTTCCAACTTAAAGTGAGGCCCTCAGATGCTGGGAGCAATCGTTCCATGCCGGTAAGCCTGAGAGAATATTCGACATCGTAAGCACCGGGCTTCATGCGGTAGATCTGTTCCACTTTACGACCGCCGCCAAGATCTGCTGTCAGCGTAAGCTCATCCCCACTTCGATTGGCCTGGTAATAGAGGTCGCTACTCTTTACCATCCCACCGGTTACACCAGGAGTTGGAAACAAATACTCAAATTGATTCTTCTCGTCTTCGAGAAGCACCAAGGGGGAGTAAATTTCATTGAATTCTTCATCCTCGCTAAGTTTCTGATGCTCCTTTATCTCAGCCCTTCGAATCGTGCCTCCTTTGGTAGAAATCGAAAGTTTGAGCAAATCGTTTTCAAGTTCCACAGTTTCTTCGGTACCCGTTGCAGCAGCTGCAAAGGGTCCAAAATCCTGAGTGAGCAGGTCGCTCCTAGCCGAGTCGCTTTGCAGGGGCGTCGTCTCGGCAGAAGGAACTTCCTCTCTACCCAGATCCGAAGGCAGAGCCTGCTGAGATTCGACCATCGCAATAGAGTCGCGTTGCTGCTCCATCGCGGCCAGTTGCTCTTCAGTTGGGGCATTAACCTTGGCCCAGACATAAAAGAGTATGAAGATCAGTGAAATACCAATTATTGTGTTCCTATCCATCGTTTCCTGCTTGCCCTTTGAGGTTTTTGTCGGAAGGGGCCAAAGGTACAACTTTGACCCATCTGCGAAAGGTATCCAAGACGAACTATTAAATTACCTCGATGAGTGGTGCTTGGGGGTGCTGAATATTAGTTATTTTTACGGATCAAGAGAACCATAGGGGGGATTTCATCTCCTCAGATCTGAATCTGTATTGACCATGTTTGAAAGCTTAAATGATCGCTTAGAAGGTGCCTTTAAATCCATCAGGGGTGACGGCAAATTGACCGAACTAAATGTTGCGCAATCCATCAAAGAGATACGTAGGGCATTGGTTTCGGCAGATGTAAACTACAAGATCGCCAAAGAGTTTACCGACAAAGTTCGGGAGGAAGCTTTGGGCACTCAAAATGTGCTAAAGGCCATTAAGCCTGGCGAGATGATGGTCAAAATCGTGATGGACGAATTGGTCGATCTGATGGGAGGCCAATCTGTGGGCATCAATGTCACTGGAAAGCCAGGTATTGTTCTGGTGGCGGGCTTGCAAGGATCGGGAAAAACAACATTTAGTGCAAAACTTGCGCACTACCTCAAGACCAAGAAGAATCATCGGCCACTGCTCGTGGCATGTGATGTGTACCGCCCTGCCGCCATAGACCAACTTGAAGTCTTGGGTGGGCAGATCAACGTACCTGTATTTAAGGATGTCGGAAACACCGATCCGGTCGACATTGCTGCCAAAGCGATCTTACATGCCCAGGCCAACAGTAACGATGTACTCATTGTGGATACTGCCGGACGACTGGCTGTCGATGAGGTCATGATGAAGGAGATCTCGAGCATCAAGGAGGAGATTTCTCCAACGGAGACACTCTTTGTCGTCGACTCCATGACGGGACAAGATGCGGTCAATACGGCCAAGGCATTTAATGAGGTAATCAATTACGATGGAGTGGTGCTCACCAAACTAGATGGTGATACTCGAGGTGGGGCCGCATTGTCAGTCAAGTACACCGTCGGCAAACCGATCAAATTTGTCAGCACCGGTGAGACAATGCAGACCCTTGATGTTTTTCATCCGGATCGGATGGCACAGCGCATTTTGGGCATGGGAGACATTGTCTCTTTTGTGGAAAAGGCACAAGAGCAGTTTGACGAGAAAGAAGCGAAGCGTCTTGAGAAGAAGATTCGGAAGAACAAATTTGACTTTAATGATTTTCACAGTCAGCTCAGGCAGATCAAGAAAATGGGTGATGTCAAGTCTCTGATCAACATGATCCCAGGCATGGGCAAGATGACCAAGGATATGGACATCGACGAGTCAGCGTTTGGCAAGGTCGAAGCCATTATCCTCTCCATGACCGAAGAGGAGCGTGGCCGACCAGAACTCCTTAACATGAGTCGCAAGAAACGTATTGCCACGGGCTGTGGGCACAGCATCCACGAGATAAATATGTTCATAAAGCAATTTGATCAGATGCGCAAGATGATGCACATGATGAGTAAAGGAAAGATGAGGGGTGCCATGAGCGGCATGCCTGGACGAAGACCGGGAGCATAACACCAGCGTACAGCCAATGAAGCATCTATTGATTGAAATATCACGTTAAAACTATATCGACATTTTAATTAATGGAACCTCTAAAAACTCTACTTAGTTATTAGATGTTCCCTAATCTTCAAAAATAAATTATGAAATATCGCCTCATTTTATTCTTAACGGCCATCTGCCTCTGGGCTTGTACACCCAAGGTTGGCCAAGTGGCTCAAGCTCCCTCGGTGGGAGTAGTGACACCTGCTCCAACGAGCAAAACCCCGGAATCCGAATCTGTACCAGATGCTGCTGTAGAAGTGGCGGAAGCTGCCGAAGCTGCTGTAGAAAATGCAGTCGAACAGCAAGATGTACCTCAAGACCCCATGAAGCAAGCGCTTCCCATGGATGATCGGGTTCGCACCGGGGTCTTGCCCAACGGACTCAAATACTACATCCAGAAAAATGAGAAGCCGGAAAATCGGGCTGAACTTCGGCTGGCCGTAGGTGTAGGCTCCATCAATGAAGATGATGATCAGCAGGGGCTTGCGCACTTCGTAGAGCACATGGCCTTTAATGGTACACGTAACTTTGCGAAGAGTGAATTGGTTGATTATTTGCAAAGTGTGGGGACTCGCTTTGGGCCAGACCTCAACGCATATACCAGTTTTGATGAAACGGTATACATGCTCCAAGTCCGTACGGACTCAATGGAGTTATTTAACAAGGGAATGTTGATCCTGCAGGACTGGGCAGATGGAGTAAGTTTTGAAGACGAAGAGATCGATAAAGAGCGTGGTGTCGTCGAAAGCGAATTGCGTGGAGGGCTCAATGCCAATCAGCGTATGCGAAACGAATATCTTCCGGTTATTTTCAAAGGCTCGAAATATGCCGACCGTTTGCCAATCGGAAAACGTGAAATTATTAACAATGCAGAATACGATGCACTCAAGCGATTCTATCGGGATTGGTATCGTCCCGACCTGATGTCTGTCGTTGTGGTGGGAGATATTGACCTAGATGATGTCGAAGGCAAAATCAAGAATGGATTTTCTCCGCTGGACAATCCGGATCAGCCACGCGAGCGTGAGCGCTTCGGATTTCCTGATCACGCAGAGACTCTAGTCTCGATCACCAAAGACAAAGAAGCCAACTTTACCACCGCACGTGTTTTGATCAAGCATGACCACGAAAAAGTGACCACTTTTGGCGACTATCGGGAGTCTCTCGTGCGCAGTGCGTACAATCGTATCCTGAGTGCAAGACTTGATGAGTTACGCCAACAAGCTGAACCACCATTTTTGTTTGGGTACGCTGGCTATGGGAGAGAGGTCGGAGATATCGACACCTATACGTCATATGTAAATGCTGCGGAAGGGCAGGTGGTGCCGGCCCTCAAAGCTGTACTGCAGGAAAATAAGAGAGTACGTGATCACGGTTTTACGCAATCAGAATTTGATCGGATTCGAGCGGAAATGGTGAGTGAGGCTGAGACGGCAGCCAAGGAGCAAGACAAAACCGAGTCAGGTCAGCTTTCCATGTCTTATGTGTACAATTTCCTCAATGACAATCCAGCACTGAGCCCATCTCAGCGGCTTGAACTGATGAAAGGATTTCTTCCCACCATCCAGCTGCAAGAGCTGAATATGCTGGCTGAAAAATGGATCACTGATATCAATCGCGTGATTGTGATTACCGGCCCAGACAAAGAAGAAGTGCCTTTGCCCACAGAGGCAGAAGTATTGGCCCTGATCGAAAGTGTTGATAATGAAACACTTGAGCCCTATGAGGATGAAGTATCAAGTGAACCACTGCTGGCCAATCTACCAGCTGCCGGAGCCGTAACAAATACAGAAGAAAAGGACATCGTCGGTGTCACCGAAATGACCCTGAGCAATGGCATAAAAGTGATTCTCAAGCCAACTGACTTTCAGAATGATGAGATCATGTTTACTGCGTTTAGTCCGGGTGGCCACGCCATGTATCCTGCAACGGACTACCAATCTGCTTCTTTGGCTTCCGCTATAGTCAACCAAGCCGGTATCGGCGAGTTCAATTTAATCCAATTGCAAAAACAGCTGGCTGGAAAGCAAGTGCAGGTCAGTCCCTACATAGGAGAATTGGAAGAAGGGTTGCAAGGCTCTAGTACCATTGCCGATCAGCAGACGATGTTCGAGCTGATTCACCTCTACTTTACAAATCCTCGGCGCGACGAAGATGCGTACTCTTCATTCCTCACCCGTCAAAAGCAGATTTTGCAAAACTTGCTGATAAATCCAGATTACTACTATCAGGATCGCTTTTCCAAGTTAAAATTTAAAGGTGACCCTCGGCGTGGATTTCCAACTGCAGAAGACATGGACCAAGTCAGTTTGGATCTCATCATGGAGATGTATCAAGATCGCTTTGCCGATGCGTCAGACTTTACCTTTGTCTTCGTAGGCAATTTTGAGGTGGCCGCTATGCAACCGCATCTGGAAAAATATTTGGGCAGTCTGCCAGGGCTCAATCGCAACGAGACCTGGAAAGATCCAGAGATTGAGTCAATCAAAGGCAAGCATGTCGATCGATTTAATTACGGTGAAGCACCTAAGGCATCAGTGCGACTGAACTGGTATGGTGACTTTGAGTGGGATGATCGCACTCGCCGGTATAATTTTAGTGCGCTGCAGGAAGTGCTCCGCAACAAACTGCGAGAAAGCATGCGAGAAGATCAAGGAGGTGTGTATGGCGTCAGTGTCCGCGGCGGCGTGAATAAATATCCCCAGGAGACGTACCAAATGAGTATTTCTTTTAATGCAGAACCAGATCAGGTCGACACCTTAATTGCTATTGCCAAAGCTGACATAGCCAAGGTTGTGGAGGGAGGAGCAACGACAGAAGATCTAGGGAAAGTGACTGAGGTGCAAAAACAAGCACGAGTTAAGAATCTCAAAGAAAACCGCTACTGGACCAATAGTTTAAAGAACTATTACCACTACAAATTACCTTTGGAGAACATTACTCAGGATTCATACAATGAACTGGTCGATGGACTAACGGGTGATCATATTAAGACGATGGCAGCGGAGGTCTTTGGGACTGAAAATTACATCGAGTTTGTTATGTTGCCGGAAGAGAAGTAGTTTTTAATTGATAATTGACAATGGAAAATTGATAATGGAAAATGCAGCGTTCCATTATCAATTTTCCATTCTTCATTGTCAATCCATTACGAGAGCGTCGTATATCCTTGTATTCCTGCCAGTGCCCATCCAGAATGGGCTGTCCCTTTTTCAAACTTCAGGACGAACTGTAGGCGACTAAATTTGGAGCTTCGTAATACAGGAGGAGAATAGTTAATTAATTGACAATGGAAAATGCGGCGTTCCATTGTCAATTCTTCATTGTCAATTATATTTAGGCTTTGCTTTTTCCTTTTTTCAGAACAAGTTTTCCTTTGCGATAGCGCCGTATATCCTTGTATTCCTGCCAGTGCCCATCCAGAATCGGCTGCCCCTTTTCGAACTTCAGGACGAACTGTAAGCGACTGAATTTGAAACTTTCTTCTTTCAGGTCACAAGGCTTGATTACGTCGGCGAAGTAGATGGAGTTATCTCCGTAGTGCACCC
>CAJQNM010000340.1 GCA_905479665.1 uncultured Saprospiraceae bacterium | reverse complement strand
GAGGAGCTAAAGTTGATTGAATCCTATTCACATTTATTGAAAATCAGATTTCGTGAAGGATTGCAGCTTAAGATCACCGTGAATGAAGCTGATCGAGAGAAGTGCATCCCTCCTCTCTCTCTTCAAATGCTGATCGAAAATGTGGTAAAACACAATATTGCTACCCGCTCTCGGCCATCGATTATTGAGGTGACTACCAAGTACGATTTCCTCACGGTGAGCAACAATATTCAATTGAAACCATTCAATGAGAAAACCAAGAGTGGCACTGGTTTGGACAATCTAATCGCTCGCTTCGCGCATTTTACGAAACAAAAAGTGCACATCCACGAAGAACGAGGCAGGTTTCTGGTCCATCTTCCACTCATAACAGTCGAATAGAAGGCTGCAAATGTCACTTAGTTTGTAATTTGGTCCTTCAGCAAGTCTGTTGGTCACAATAAATGCAGGAAGCAAGTACATCTCAAGGGAATTCTCAACGCAGGTTGGCGGCTATCCTATTCGCTGATATTGAAGGCTTCACCGCCATCATGCAACAAGATGAGGTGCTGGGGCGCGACACCCTCGCCAAGTTTCGGCGAGCAACTAAGACAAAAGTTCAGGAATGGAACGGCGATTTGACCCAATACTATGGGGATGGCTGTCTCTGTTTGTACGACAGCGCTGTTGATGCCTTGCGATGCGCAATCGAACTGCAGCAGGAGTTTAGGGATGAACCAAAAATCCCGGTGCGTATCGGCCTACATCTCGGCCATATATACGTCGAATCAGATCATGTGTACGGAGACAGCATAAACATTGCTTCACGCATCGAGTCGATGGGCACTCCTGGCTCTATTCTCCTGAGTCAGTCAGTACACGCTGACATTAAGGACCGCACTGAATTTGTCACACGATCCTTGGGATCGATAAACTTTAAGAATGTCGCCGAACCGATCCTGGTGCATGGATTGGCCAATGAAGGATTGGTGGTTCCCCACGCACCGATGGCAAGCGACTCCTATGGGTTGCAGATCTTGGTGATCGAAGATGAACCGCTGGCTGCAGATCGCATCATCAAGATAGTCAAGCAAATCAACCCCAACCATGTGATCCTAGATACCCTCGATACCGTGGAAGACAGCATCGCATGGCTAGATGAACACCGCAGTCCTGACGTGATACTCAGTGATATCCAGCTGGCTGATGGGCTTTCTCTACGCATTTTTGCCGGCCGAAAAATCTCATGTCCGATCATCTTTACGACCGCATTTGAGAAGTATGCCATCCAAGCTTTTGAGGTCAAGGGTATTGATTATCTACTCAAGCCGATTAAGGCTGATCGTCTCCGAGAAGCACTCGATCGTTGCATTGCAGCTACTCCACAGATCAATGATTCCAGTGATCAACTGTTGGAAGAGTTTAAGACCTTACTCAATGCCAAATCAAAGGACTTTAAATCTCGCTTTCTTTGTAAGCTAGGTACCAAGATCAAATCTGTACCGATAGAATCAGTGCGTTATTTCTATAGCCAGAATAAGATCACCTTTATCGTCACCGATGACGGGAGCAGATATCCTACAAATCATACCCTTGATGAAGTGGATGAGCTCGTGGACCCCAGGCTTTTCTTCCGAGTGAATCGTCAGTTTGTTATTCACTTTGATGCCATCAATGAGATTCAACCATATTTCAAGGGGAGACTTAAACTCAACCTCCTTCCCCGGTGCGACGAAGAGATTACCGTCAGCTCAGAAAAGTCTCCAATCTTCAAGACCTGGCTCGATCGCTAGCTAGACCCCGAGAGTTCGAGGCATCGCGATATCGAGACCACAAGCCCGTATTCCATATCGTATTCGGTCTCGATTTTGCCCGTTTCAGACTTCTTTTTTACGGATCCGGTTTATTCTATTGGTTTTTAATTACGCTAAGACACATATTTACAGTGCATTATTGCTATTACTCAGTGCACCGTTCCCTACTATTGATGCACTAAACGTGTGACCATGAAGATGAAAAAGTTGCTAACCCTCAGCATCTGCATTGCCTTGACTTCGTCAATGCAAGCACAAAACGATCAATCTCCCACGGCATTATTTATGTACGGAAAGGTGACCACGGTAGAGGGCAAGCAATATACCGGGCAGTTACGCTGGGGCAAAGAGGAAGCCTTTTGGTTTGATGTATATAACTCAAGCAAACCCGAAAACGAAAACCTCAAATATCTTTCTGACGATGAGCTTGATGATCTCGACAATCGAGAATTCGGTAAATCAAGTCGCTGGGGTATTAATTTGTTGCCCAACCGTTTTGGTTGGGAACCTGAGCATACCCACACCTTTGCGTGCCAGTTTGGAGAAATCAAATCGATAACGATGCGCTCTAAAGCAAGGGTCACGCTAGAACTGAAAGATGGCTCGATCGTAGATCTTAAAGGAGGGTCCAATGATATAAATGAGGATGTTCAGGTCAATGACGCAGATATGGGTCTGATCAAAATCGATGGCGATCGCATAGACCGGGTCGACTTCATGCCTACTCCCTCCGACATGGTGAGCATCTTTGGGGCTCCACTTTTCGGCACTGTCCATAGTGACGAAGGTTCATACCAAGGATATCTGCAATGGGACCATGATGAGCGAACCGGCCTAGATATTCTCGATGGTGATACCCGAGATGGCGACATCGCAATCAAATTTGAAATGATCGCTGAGATCGCAAAATCTGGCCGTGGTGCAGATGTAACTTTCCGCTCCGGCAAGAGGCTTTTTATTTCGGGTTCAAATGATTGCAACAGTGGTAATCGAGGTATTATTGTCAATATTCCGGGCCGTGGCCGTGTCGATATTCCCTGGTCTTCTTTTGAAGAAATGATCATCAATGAAGATCTGCCTATTACTGCTTTAGGCTACCATGATTTTAATGATGCCCAACGAATCGCAGGAACCGTTCAAACGGTACAGGGTAAAGCACTGGAAGGCACACTGGTCTTCGACCTTGATGAAGAGCGTGACTTTGAGCTGCTCAATGGCATGAAGGAAGATCTAGAATTTCTGATTCCTTTCCGGGCAATTACTCAAATACAACCCGTAAGTCGCAGGACCTCACTTATTTACTTAAATGATGGTGATAAAATCTTATTGGAGGGCCAGGTAGATGTCTCCGAAAGAAACGATGGAGTATTAATTTTTGCGAAAAATTCTAACGATCCAGAATACATCGCATGGCAGGATATTAAATCCATCAAATTGCATTAGTTTTTATTGAGGACTATGGAAAACAGTTGCACGTTTTGAATAGTACTCTCTACATCCTAAGTAAGGGTTTTTGCTTCTCTAAGTAAGAATACCCAAGGTTTAGTTTTTGAATAACAACGGGAGTGGCCTTGCTGAAAGAGCAAGGCTACTTTTTTTTGTTAGATATCTTGATCTTGAGACTGGAGATTTTCTAGACTACCACCGAATTCCGACTGCCTGGCTTCGCGAAGCGTTTTCTCCTTCCCATCGGCTGAACGCCCGGAAATGCAGGTTATCTTCTCTCAAAAGGAACGCACCTTTGCCCACTTTGTATGTTTTTACTTTTGTTGTGCAGGTTGGTCTAATCTTTAATGGAGATGACAATTTTCTTACCCAGCCCAACTTCGAAGGGCCTATGAAGTGTGGACAGTTGAATATCTGTTTTACCTGTTTCAACTCTTGAAATGTAGCTCTTCTTAGCCCCTATTTTGGTTGCCAGTTCTTCCTGGGTTAATTTTGCTTGCAGTCGCTCATCCTTAAGAAGCTCACCTATGACAAAGGCCTTTGCCTTTACTTCAAAAGCCGTTCGTCCGGCAGATCCCAAAGGACCATACTGCATAGTTAAGTGATCTTCAAATCTTGATACCTTACGATTTTCTTTCATTGAAATATTTGTTCTTAATCTTTAATGCTTTTGCAATTTCCGATTTTGGAGTTTTCTGCGTCTTCTTGGCAAATCCATTCATAAGGACAACTACTTGTCCTTTGTCATAGCAAAAGAAGAGCATTTCCTCCTCCATAGCCATTTCTCTCCTTTCCACCCAATCCATGAATTCCTACCAAAGATTAGATCTACGGCTACCTACCAATTTCCGACTGCTTTCCTCAGCGAAGCGTTTCCTCATTTCCTCGCGAAGCGTTTCCTCTCTTTGCCTTTGCATAGTTTTTGTAGCCCACCCGCCAATGGGCTGAAGCCGCATTGGAATGATCCACACCCACACATTTCCTCTTGTTCCTCCTCCGCGAAGCGTTTCCTCTCTTCCTCGCGTAGCGTTTCCTCTCTTCCCTCGGCGAAGCCAAAAAGAAAAAAGGCCATCCCGCCTTTCGGCGAGATGGCCCGTCACCACTCATGTATCAGACATAAAGTCTTCTATTCAACAACAATCATCTTCTTGGTCGCGGTGAAGCTATCGGTGTCGATCTGGTAGTATAGTACTCCATAGGCACCGAGGTCCTTACCTCGAACTGAAAACTGGTTGTATCCTTTAGTAAAGTCATCCTCCGAAGAGTAAATAGCTTTACCTGTTATATCAAAAATGGTTAGTGTGACCGCTGCTTTATTCGGCAGATTAAATCCGATAACCGTGGATTCCATAAATGGATTCGGATTATTCTGGAATAGAGCAAATTGATTGGTCATGAGCTTCTCATTATTGAAGTTCAAGGCTACCGAAGCAACCTGGTCCAAGCTGTTGTAAGCCTCAGCAGCCGTCTTGCTTGAGTTGATGGTCAGAACATCGCTCAGTTGAGCTCCTTTCTTCGCATCGACAGTCAAGGTAAACAGTACTTCGTCCTCAGCCATTGTGAGTCCTTCAAATGAGTGCCAGCTACTGGTAAGAATACCTTCTGCGATGTTGCGCAGATTGAAATTCTCTTCGCTGAGACTTAGTGCTCCCATCTCTATATCAGAGATGTTTAGTACGGTCTCATCGAATCTCAGTGTGTACTGGAATCCTGCGATGTCCTTAAAGGCACCGGCACGGAATTCTACTTTATACTCATTTCCTGCAGTCATTATCTGATCATCCAGATTCATCACCAGGTTGTTGTTGCTTCTTCCAGCAGAACGACTTGGATCACTATCTAGATTTACATCTCCAATTTTTACACCTACCCAGTCCAATTGCATCAGACCATCGATCGCAGAAATATCATACTGCTCTTTGGTCTCTTTTGCATCAAAGAACCTCCAGGAGGTATTTTCGGGCAATTTATCTTCCTTGCCAAGAATAAGTCTGCGCAACTGTATGAGGTCTACCGTATTGACTTCGCCATCGGCGTTGGCATCGGCAGCAATTTCGCGGAACTTATTATCAAGAGGCTCTTTTGCCAGGATATGCTTCTGAATCTTCACCAAGTCAAGTGTCGATATACCGTTGAGGTCAGTAATATCTTTGACAGGTGTTACTTTGACATCCAGACCCAGGCCAGCTGCAAACGCATAGGCACCAGAAGCGGTAGTCAAGTAATTCAGAACTTGTCCATTATTCAACTCAGCACGTACGCTTACTCGCTCTACGCTCTCGTTCAACTCATTGTTGATGGCACCAACGATGGTATTTGATGTAGAAGAATTATCTCCACATCCACCCATGTTGTTTTGCACCACGAGAATCACATCACAGTAATCGAATGCTCCTGATGGGTCAATCACCCATAGACGGATCATCAATGTACCGGTGTGCTCGCAAGTTACGACCAGTGAACTGCTATCGTCAGCAAAGTCATCATCGCCATTTTCGTCGATGATCTCAATGCGGTACTCGAGCTCTCCATCGCTACCACAAGATGGCGCGCTGCTTGAGTTAAACTCAGATGCCCAGATTACAGCTTTTGCTGAATCAACAGTACCATCTTGATCGATGTCCCAAGGAGTCAATTCTGCAGTGAGCGATGTAATACAGATGGCAGCAGGCTTCTTACCAGCGATCACTGTAAACTCATCCTCGCAGTATGACTCATTTTGACATTCGTCACGGACACGTACTTTCAATATGTAATCTCCACTACCGAGATCAGCTACCTCGATGCCAAACTGGCCAGTAGTATCTCCTTCGAACTCTCCTTCATCAGAATCGACCAGAGTCTTCTCACTACCTTTGATTTCATGTAGCTCCCAATAATAGTTTAGGACACCGCAACCATCTGTTACGTCGACAGTTTGATTCAGTGTGTAGTAGCAACCAGGTGCATCTACCTCACCAAGATCTTCTGTGAGAACGCAAACTGGAGGAGTCGTATCCTGTACGATGATCTTCTGCTCCCAATGAAGCTTCTTACCTTCGTACTCAGGGTTTAACCACCAGTACTGATCATTTTCAGGCTTTCCACCCAAATAGCACCAGTCCATAAAGTGCCATGAACGGATGATCTTGTAGCAAGCTTCATCACCACCGACGATCTTAAAGACCTTGTCAGAGTGAGTGATACCTACGATGCGGCAATCATCATCAAACAAGTACTCAGGAGTTCCTGTAATTGATGGATCAAGCGCACCAGTTGCATTACCAGCGTCATCATATTCGATGCCACAAGTGTATACATAGGTGTCTTCAGGCTTGTCAATCATACCTTTTTGCAGTTCACACTCATTACCTACCCAGATCACTTGTTTACGTGTGATCGTATCGAGGTAGTGTGAGGTGTTTTCATCATAGGTACAACCAGGGGTAAACTTCCACTTACGGAAGATGTAACCCTGACCACAATGATCAAACTCGCACCAAACGGTTTGCTCACACTGAGCATCACAGTTTACAACCACCTGGCCGTAATTATTCTGCTTCTTTTCGTGCTTAACCCAGCATGAATCATATACTTCAGTCTCCCATACGTAGCCTAGGTGCTCATCGTATATTCTCGTCTTACGCGAGAATTCTTCACAATAGCAAACCTGATCCCAGTACTCAGCTACCTTATGTTCGGGCGTATTTCCATACTCATCGATCCATACTTTCTCGTATCCGCCAAAGAGGCTATCAAGTGAAGCAAGTGCGTACTCGTCGCCAGTTTTAGCTAGCTCTACGATATACTCCACGCTCACAGGATGATCAGAATGAGCAAAGTCATACTTATTCTCTTTGTATGCTCCGCAAGTGATCTCGGTGTCATCTACGTCGTACTTGACAGTTACTGGAGTCTTGTCTTCTACCCAGACATTTTCCCAACACTTGGCCCAGTTACACCAGTAGTCGACTACGAGCAACTCAACAGTTACATTCTTACAAGCATCTTCGCAATCGAAAGGTACAGCATCAGACCATCCACCACCAATATTGTGGAGTAGATCTAGTTGTCCCTCCAAATCATCTGGACCAAACTGACCACCAAAGCCAGTACCAAGATCATTTTCAAATTGATCAGCTACGCACTTCGAGTTCTCACGAATAAGATTCTTGTAGTAGTGATCATCAACTTCATAAGGATGCTCTACACAATGTAGTGTAGCATACTTCATTAAATCATATT
>CAJQNM010000339.1 GCA_905479665.1 uncultured Saprospiraceae bacterium | reverse complement strand
TAGTGCAAACATGAGTGATACCAGAAACGAAATCACTGAATATGATGGTGCCCAAACCATTTTCGAAAACCTGAACGATGCAAGACGTGGGCGCAACATTTTAAATAGACCTATTAATTCCTTCTTCCTATGGGAAACGGATGGATATTTTGATTCCCAGGGTGAAATCGATGCCTACTATGGCAGCCTGGAAGCAGGTGGGATATTACCTTCGCAAACATCAAACGATGCGCTTCGAGTAGGAGACATTAAGGTCGTAGATGCAAATGGAGATGGCATTCTAAATAATGAAGACCTGACCTACCAAGGAGATGCTGCAACCCACTATGTATATGGAGTAAATTTTGATGTAAAATTCAAGAACTTTGATCTAGGTGCTTTTTTTCAAGGTGTTCTTAATCAGAATATATACAGGACAGGCTATTTCGCACAACCATTTCAGGCAGAATGGCAGAATCAATCTAGTACCTGGTTAGGGAGGACATGGACCGAAGACAACCGCAATGCTGAATTCCCCAGATTGACCACTCAACGTGGTATTTCCAGGTGGAACTATCGAAGCAAAGACCATATCCTTCAAAATAACAGATACTTGAGATTGAAATCTCTCATCATAGGCTACAACATAGAGGGATTAAAAATTGCTGGATCCGAGATAGATAACATCCGCATCTATTTTTCAGGAAATGATCTCTTTGAGTTTACTAGCGTCAAGGATGGGTACGATCCGGAATTTCAAGCCAGTACGAATGCAAGTGCTTATCCATTTATGCGCGCATATGCACTCGGTTTAAGAGTATCGATTTAAGACAATTCGTGACAAAAAATATATTAAAATGAAACATCTATTCAATTTAATACTAGCATTCATGATGCTACTATTTATGGCTTGCCAAGATGACTTTATAGATTTAGCACCACCTGCTTCTATTACAGATGAGCTTTATTACACCGAGGCTGAGCACTTTCTAACAGGGTCTAACACCTTTTACAATTACTTGATGGATTGGACAGACCAAGGTGTTTATTCAGATCACGGCTCAGACCTCATTGGGTATACTGAAGCCAGCACCATGCAAGATTATGGAAGAGGAGATGCGCAAGCACCAGAATCTGATGATGACTACGACGATGCATACACGGCCATCAGAGACATCAACCTTTTACTATTTCGAGCACAGAGCTACGAAGGTAGTGACATCGGTCAGTATGTTAGTGGCGCTTATTTCCACAGAGCCTATCAATATTGGACGTTAGTACAGAAATTTGGAGGAGTGACGTTGGTGCTAGAGCCGCTGACTGAGATTTCTGAAGAATTAAATGCGCCACGGAACAGCAGATACGAAGTTATTGATCAGATCATAATTGACTTGGACGACGCTATCTCAGGCTTACCCAACGAGGCTGATATTGCTGCCAATGACAAAGCCAAAATTAGTAAAGAGGCCGCCATGGCACTGAAGGCAGAAGTCTTACTGCACGAAGCAACCTGGATGAAATATGTTGGCACCACCACTGATGGAGATGGTGTATCCGAGGGAGCTGGTAGTGCAGGAGAAGATCCCTCGGCCATAAACCGCTATCTACAGGAAGCTATCTCTTTAACGAAATCCATTATGGATGGTGCCACTTTTGAACTTTGGGACTATAACACTGACTTGGATAATTTAAGCTCTAATTTTCTATTTAACTTGGAAGATGGTGGATCCAACCCCGCAGGATTGGATAAATCCACTAATAAGGAGTTTATTTTCTATGGAAAATATGACTTCATTTTTAGACAAGCGAGAACACTAGTTAGTCACGTTTATCAAGGCAGAACCAAACCTAGCAGGAAAATGATAGATCTATTTTTGTGCCGGGATGGTTTGTCGATTGATAAATCTCCACTATTTCTAGGATATTCTGAAACACAAGATGAGTTTCAAGATAGAGACTACCGAATGAGCGCTTATTTTACTTATCATCAATTGCTAGGTGAAATTCCGCAAACCGGAGATGTTCTCTTGGATGGCACGAATAATAATGGCTACTTCAATTCAAAGTTTATGAGTTGGAATTGGGGTGCAGTGAATGCGCATAGAGCAACGAGAACCGAAAGCTATGATTTGCCATTTATTCGGCTGGCCGAAGTGTATTTATGGTATGCTGAGGCTTTGTATGAATTAAATGGAAGTCTCACAGATGCTGAAATGGATGAATCCATCAATTTGGTTAAAATCAGAGCTGGATTACCACCCATTAGCAATGCCTTTTTAGCTGAAAATGACATGGATATATTAACTGAAATAAGAAGAGAGCGCACCATTGAACTCTTTGCTGAGAGCTCAACAAGATATACCGATCTAAGAAGATGGGGCATCGCAGAGGCAGAATTAGGTAAGACGATCTTTGGGGCAGTGATAGAAGGCACTGCATACGAAAATGACGTTACTTTGTATGATCCTGCTAAATACGGTTTTCCCGAAGAAGCAACTGAAACCGGAGTTGGCCAAAGAAAGTGCCTCGTCGTACAGCCTTCATCAGTTCGAAACTTTGCGAGACATAACTACCTATTTCCTCTACCAACCTCCCAAACAAGTCTAAATCCCAACCTAAAACAAAATCCAGGATACTAGTAAATTTATTTTAGGTTGAAATGAGAAACGAAACAGACTGAAGAATCTTCTGAATCCCCGAATGGTAATTGGGGATGGAGATTCTTCAGTCAACTTCGCGGAGCATCACATCTGCTTTAGAATTGAGCTGTATTTCTTTGCAGCTCAATATCACTGCATCCGAATCGAAACTGATTGGGGCTGAGCCAGCATACGAGCCCGTCAAATTGGTCGGGCTTTTGGGATCATGGTTTGAACAGTAACAAATGAATGGAGTCATCTTGAAAATCTGAAGTGAAGACGGAATGTTCCCAGATAAAGTTCTTTCTAAGCAAGTACTTCTGTCCGCTGAAACGTTGAGACCACCTTTGGATTGGTGGACAAGGATTCATGAGCGATTGACCCTTCGAGACGCTCAGATTTGGTTGGAATTTACTTGTTATGTTCAGACTGATGATAATGATGGACTAGACAATGACCATATGGGACCATGACTATTTACGATTACATCGTTGTGGTTTTTTATCTGGCATTCATCTTCCTTATGGGACCAGTCTATAAGGGCTTTAACAAGTCTGCAAGTGATTTCTTTCGCGGTGGTGGTGGCATGCTGTGGTGGGTGGTTGGCAGCTCAACATTTATGTCTACGTTCTCAGCTTGGTCTTTCACTGGTGGAGCCGCTGAGGCATACGAGACCGGAACATTTTTTCTCCTACTATTTGCTTGCAATATTTTGGGGTATCTATTTTCCTTTTTTTTTACAGCTGGAAGGTTCCGACAAATGCGGGTGGTCACTGCAATCGAGGCCATCAGAAAACGTTTTGGAAATTCCAATGAGCAGGTATTCACTTGGTTGCCCATCTTTGCAAACCTTTTCCTCGGGGGCATCTACCTGTACTCGATCTCCATCTTCATGCATGGTGTTTTTGGATTGGATATCACTTTGCTTATTGTGGTGCTGGGCTCAGTGGTATTTCTTATGACGCTTTTGGGGGGATCATGGGCTGCCACTGCTGGGGATTTTGTTCAGATGCTCATCGTGATATCGGTTACCCTTGTCATGGTTTTTCTAACGTTGTCGCATCCAAGCACCGGAGGTATTGCAGGGCTATTGGAGAAAATTCCGGAGCAGCATTTGAACTGGTCTCTTTTTGACCGTCCATGGGTTGTAGCCTTCTTTGCCATCACTCTTTTAATCAATCAATTGGTGCTTAACAACAGTATGACCACGACAGGCGGCGCCAAATATGTCTTCGTAAAGAATGGCAGAGATGCCAAGAAATCGACGATGATCGCCATTTTTGGATATT
The DNA here is from genome assembly GCA_905479665.1 of uncultured Saprospiraceae bacterium. Lineage (GTDB taxonomy): Bacteria > Bacteroidota > Bacteroidia > Chitinophagales > Saprospiraceae > CAJQNM01. The sequence continues at coordinate 148 of CAJQNM010000339.1, read as the reverse complement.
TACTTCTTGCTCCAATTTGGATGATTCCTGCCGTTGCTGCAACTTATTTCCATCCAGATCTTGCGTCGCAGTTTCCCTTACTAAACAATCCCAATGAGGCAGCATACGTGGCAATGGCCCAGACGCTTCTTCCCAGTGGCCTGTTAGG
>CAJQNM010000338.1 GCA_905479665.1 uncultured Saprospiraceae bacterium | reverse complement strand
GTGGATTTGATCTTGGCATCCGCTATCAAATATCTGATTGGCTCTTGGCCAGTACGGATCTAAACTATGCTGACCCTCGGGCCCTGGACGAGCCTGAAGGAAACCACTTCATCCCCCTTGCTCCCTCTCTTACCTCGGTAGGCGGGCTAAATCTGACCAAAGAACCCTGGAGCGCAGGCCTAAACTATCGCTATCTGGCTGATCGGCCAGCAAATGAGGACAACAGCATAGTCGCCCAAGGTTATTTTGTGGCCGATGCCAACGTTTCGTATTGCTGGCGTATGTTCGAGATCGGTCTGAGTTTAGAAAACATTCTGAATACTGAATGGAACGAAGCCCAGTTTGCCACTGAATCAAGATTGAGTTTCGAAGCGGAGAGTGTCGAGGAAATTCATTTCACACCAGGCACCCCTAGATTCTTTAAGGCCTCGTTCAAAGTCCTATTTTAATCCCAATTTATTCATTAGATTTTCTGCTACAAGCCAAAATACACGGGAACTCAAGGACGTCCTGCAATTTTCCTTCTCACCGTAAGAATGCCTACGATTGCGAGGTAAAATCACAGTGGAGCCCCTGATTTCATTGGTTTTTTGACTTTCGCGACGAAAACCCAATGCATAAATTGGGTTAATAGATTAAGTATTTCTTTAATATCTTGCTGGTTGATGTCATAGAAATTTCTACCAGAGCATATGGACTTTTCGATTCCTACAGAATACAATCAACTACGCGAAGAGATTATTGAATTTGCAAAAACTCAAATTGCCCCCACTGTCGGGGAGCGAGATGCGCGGGGCGAGTTCTCTCGAGACCTTTGGGAAGCTTGTGCGGATTTTGGTATTCAGGGTCTTGCTTCCACCTCCGAGTATGGCAGTGCTCAGGGTGAGGTCGACATACTACGTGCCCTATTCGCTATGGAGGCACTCGGCTATGCGAGTGAAGATGCGGGACTGATGCTCGGGCTCAATGCCCAAATGTGGACGGTCCAGATGCCGATCCTAGACTTCGGCACGGAAGCTCAAAAGGAAAAATTTCTCACGCCATCTGCGTCCGGAAAATGGATCGGTGCCCATGGTCTGACCGAGCCGGATAGCGGATCCGATGTATACCAGATGACCGCTACGGCAACTCGCACGGAAGATGGATATGTGCTGAACGGTGTAAAGCACCTCATCACTCTGGCACCAGTGGCAGACTATGTATTGGTTTTTGCGATGACAAATGCCAAGGTTGGCAAATGGGGCATTTCGGCATTCCTGGTGGAAAAAGGTACTGCTGGATTTGAGCAATTGCCAAATCAGGCAAAGATGGGATTGCGCACGGTACCCATCGGCCGACTGGAGTTTACCGATTGCTTGATTCCACATGAAAATCTCTTAGGCAAAGAAGGTGCTGGCTTTGCCATCTGTAACCACTCTCTAGAATTTGATCGGTGCTGCATGCTGGCAGGCAACTTAGGTGCCATGGAGCGACAACTGGAGCAGAGCATCAAAATCGTGAAGGAACGCAAACAATTTGGTCTAGCCATTGGAAAGTTTCAATCCGTTTCCAATCGGATCGCTGAGATGAAATTGCGTTTGGAAACGTGCCGTCTACTGCTATACAAAGTAGCATGGATGAAGCAGGACGGACAGAAAGCGTTGCTTGAGAGTGCCATGGTCAAACTCCATCTCGGCGAGAGCTTTGTGGCCTCCAGTCTCGATGCAGTACGCAATCATGGGGGTCGTGGCTATCTTGCGGAATACCAAACCGAACGCGACCTGCGCGACTCTGTTGGTGGTATCCTTTACGCTGGCACATCAGACATCCAGCGCAATATCATTGCTCAACTGTTGGGGCTCTAGCTATGCTTTACCATTCGATAGTGAGATGGGCCCAGGAAACTCCTGAAAAAGAGGCCTTCCGCTGTCTAGAGGAGAGCCTTACGTATGCCGATCTTGATCAGCGGAGTACACAGCTCGCTCATCAATTGCATGACCTTGGCGTGAGTCGAGGAGATCGCGTCGGGATTTTTCTAAACCGTTGTCTCGATTCGGCCACCGCCGTCTACGGCATACTTAAGGCGGGCGCAGCCTTTGTCCCTCTCGACCCTTTTGCTCCGGCATCACGCAATCATTTTGTGATCAAAGACTGTCAAATAAAAGTCCTTGTGAGCAGCGATGCCCAACGCAGACAACTGACCAGTCTATTTAATGAGAAACCTGAATTGCAATGTATCATTGGTACCAGTCTTGATCTTCCAGTGCACCAAATAGCAGAACTGCCTGAAATATCCACCACACCACTTGCGACACCGGGCCATCCCAATGACCTGGCTTACATCATGTATACATCGGGCACTACGGGCACTCCCAAAGGGATCATGCACACACATTTTAGTGGTTTGAGCTATGCAGAGCTCAGTGCCGAAATGTACCAGGTGGGCAAAAGCGATCGCATCGGAAACCACTCTCCCCTCCATTTCGACATCAGTACTTTTGGCTACTTCACTGGGCCTCTGAGTGGAGCGACCACTGTGCTGTGTAGCGACGCACACACGAAATTGCCGGCGAGTCTCGCTCAGATGATCGAAGGCGAACAGCTTACCATTTGGTATTCAGTGCCTTTGGCACTTACCCAAATCCTACAGAGAGGAGACCTAGAGAAGCGCGACTGGAGTTGTCTGCGGTGGGTCCTTTATGGTGGCGAGCCATTTCCCGTAAAACATCTCCAGGAGCTCATGAACCACACCCCCCAAGCCCAATGGAGTAATGTTTATGGCCCTGCAGAAGTTAATCAGTGTAGTTATTATCACATGACTGCAGCCCCAGCAGACGAAACACCAATACCCCTGGGTAAGATCTGGGATCGCACTAAGGCATTGATTTTGGATGATGACGACAATCCTACCTCACATGGAGAACAAGGTGCCTTACTCATCCAGTCCGATACAATGATGCAGGGATACTGGAATCGCCCCGATCTCACCGAGTGTGGCTTCTATACTGCTGAAGGCGGTGGAAAATATTACCGCACAGGAGATCTGGTTCGATTGGACGCCCAAGGCCTGCTGCATTTTGAAGGACGCAAAGACCGACAGATCAAAACCCGTGGATATCGGGTGGAACTTGATGAAGTAGAGGCAGCCCTGGTTCGATTTCCAGGGATGGAAGAGGCTGCCGTGTTTGCTATTAAGACAGACCAAGAGACGATACTAGTCGCTGCCATCGTTTCTACTTCGGCTGCTGAAGATATCGAGCACCGGGTTTTGCAGCATTTGAAGAAATTGGTACCTCCGTACAGCATCCCATCAAGGTTTATTTACTTGAAAAACTTACCCCGCACCCCAGCTGGAAAAGTTGATCATCGAGCATTGATAACCCAGACTGAAAACGAAATAACGAGATGAGTAACGTGCTGATA
>CAJQNM010000337.1 GCA_905479665.1 uncultured Saprospiraceae bacterium | reverse complement strand
ACAGGGGTCATCTATGTGAATCATCTGGCGAGTGGCCTGGATGATGGCACCTCCTGGCTCAATGCATATCAGAATCTTCAGGACGCCCTGATCACATTGGCTGATTGCGAAAGCCCGGGGCAAGTTTGGGTCGCTGAGGGTACTTATTATCCAGACCAAGGGCAAGGTATACCTAATAACTCACGCAACAGAACATTCAAAATGCCACATGGAGTCCAAATTTATGGAGGATTTGTTGGCAATGAATCTCTTCTGTCACAGCGAAATTGGGAGTTTAACTTGACCCTCTTAAGCGGGGACATCGACCAAAATGATCACACTGGTTCCATTCAATACAATTCTTTCAATGTGATCAACAACGACTATACCCCATCCGATCCGCTGACCGCATCTGCCCGCCTCGATGGCTTTGTTGTAAGGGCTGGAAACGCGAATCAAGCATTTCTCAATGATGAAGGGGCAGGGATGAGAAATGTCAATAGCTCACCTACGATCATCAATTGCACCTTTTCCAGCAATAATGCACGGTATGGTGCAGGCATGCACAATGATTCATCCGATATATCTTTGATCAATTGCACTTTCTTTGGAGGCTCTGCTGATGTCAGTGGAGGTGGGATCAGACATCTAAGGGGTAATCTGGATTTAGTTGATTGTGTTTTCAGTACAAATGAGACAGGCACCACAATGGGCTCTGAGGGCGGAGCTGGTGTTTATTTCAAGCCAGACGGCAATAACACCTTCACGATGACGGCTTGTCAGTTCTTCAATAATACGACTGATGGTCAAGGAGGCGCTGTCTTGCTTGAAACTGGAGCAATCATGTTTACTGGCGTCCACAATTTTAGCCAGTGCACTTTTACCTCAAATTCTGGTCGGTTTTCTGGAGCCATCACTTGCAAAGATCGACTCGACTTATATGGCTGTACGTTTGAATCCAATCGGGTGATTCCCGGCTCCAGTGTTAATGACAATTATTTCGGTGGGGCGCTTCATATGCTGATCGATTCGACCAGCATAGACAGTTGTCACTTTATGGACAATGAAACAGATCAATATGGAGGTGCTTTAGCAGCCACCTTGTCCGGTATTCTCAATGTTACCAATTCATCCTTTTCTGAAAATCAAGCGGATTTTTTCACATTTCAAGATCCAGACTTTGTTGAACCGAGGGGGGCAGCAGCATACATCGGAGAAGATTCAAAGGCATACTTGCTAAACTGTGATTTTGAAGACAATTTTGCCAGAAGGAGGGGAGGGGCTATATTTTGCGAAAGTGGTATGGTGGAAATCATCAATTGCCGGTTTTTAAATAATGTTTCTCTCGAGGATGTGGGGCACTCCATCTACAATAGCGGGATCACCGATATTGTCAATTGTTCGTTTGTCAATGACAATGTCAATCAAATAATAGCACAGGTTTATAATGAGAATCAATCCACGAGTACGATAAGAAATTCCATTTTATGGAAATTTGGCGTCTCGAACCCACCTGGTGTCCTTTATGACGATCCAGGATCAACCAGCACGGTTAGTTTTAGTATTATTCAAGGGGGATGGACTGGTGGTACCAATATCATAGATGCTGATCCCAAATTCGTAGATCTAGATACGGGTGATCTGACATTGCTGGATTGTTCTCCGGCTATTGACCTTGGGGCAAATAATGCCAACTTTACCAGCATAGATCTCGCTGGGAATCCCAGATTTCATAATGCCACAGGTTCTGTCAAGGGGAGAATAGACATAGGAGCTTTTGAATTCCAAGGGAATTACACTCCAATTTGCGGCTGCTCACAAAATCTCCACGTTGGCTTGAGCATTGGCAGCGGAACGTATAGCGCTGACCAGACTCTCACTTCAGATGGACAATTGCTCGGCGGCTCCAACGTACTATTCAGTGCTGGAAACTCTATTGAACTTCAATACAACTTTGAGGTGCCTCTTTCGAGCAGGCTAGAGGTTCTTTTAGATGGGTGTCCATGAGCGAACATCTCGTCTAGATTGCAGTGAATTCAGAAAGGGTCTCTAATCAAATCTAAAACCTGTAATTTTCAGTCGGATGGATTTGAAAGTTATACTCATGCTGGCCTTCGGCCTGATGTTCTTTGCTTGCGGTGAGCAGATGGATCTTCCGGACACCGTTGATTTCAACGTGCACATCAAGCCTTTGCTCTCTGATCGATGCTTTGCCTGCCACGGCCCGGACGACAAAACGCGTGAGGCTGATCTTTCCTTGCATACGGAAGCGGGTGCCTTTGCAGCTTTAGATGGCAATCATTTCGTAATCAAAGCCGGCAGCCCATCACAAAGTGAGCTCTATCAGCGCATCCAGTCAAGCGAACCTGACTACATGATGCCACCGCCCGAGTCTAATCTCAGTCTCAATCAGCAAGAGATTGCTCTGATCGAAAAATGGATTAAGCAAGGAGCAGAATGGAAGGAGCACTGGAGTTTTATCCCTCCAGTGAGACCAGTGGAGCCGAAACTAGGCAAATGGGGGGGCAACACCATCGATGCATTTGTCCATGCAAAAATGAAAACAAAAGGTCTCAAGCCCAATCCGCCTTCTAGCAAGGAGAAGCTGATCCGCCGGCTCTATTTTGACCTCACTGGTTTACCCCCGACACCAGCAGAAATCGATGCATTTGTCAATGATGAAGAAGATGATGCCTTTGACAAGATTGTCGAAGCAGCGTTGGTGAGCCCTGCGTACGGGGAGCGGATGGCGATCGATTGGCTCGATTTGTCCCGCTATGCAGATTCCCATGGATATCAGGACGACCGCCAACGTACGATGTACCCTTGGCGCAACTGGGTGATCGAGTCGTTTAATGACAACATGCCCTACGATCAATTTGTGACCTGGCAGTTGGCAGGCGATCTATTGCCAAATGCGAGTTACGAGCAAAAATTAGCTACCGGTTTTAATCGCAATCATCCCATCACGCAGGAGGGTGGAGTAGTGCAGGAAGAATACCTCACGGAGTATGCCGCCGATCGCACGGATGTTTTTGCTACCGGATTTTTAGGCATGACCTTGCAATGTGCGCGGTGCCATGACCACAAATACGATCCACTATCGCAGGAGGAGTTTTACCAAACATTTGCGTTTTTCAATAATCTTCAGGGAGAGCGGGGACAGGTCTCCTATTTTGACTTGGCACCGGTTCCTTCTATGCGTGAGGAAAACCCACTTCGAGAAGCCGAGATCGAGGCAATTAAAAATACGATTGCTGGCCTGGAAGAAAATTTGCAGGAAAAAGAAAACACGACAAATCAAGACTTCGTGGAGTGGAAGAAAGAATTTAATTCCCAGCAATTTTCACTCGATCGTTCTTTGCAAGAAGTTGAATATAATCTCGACGATAAAGAGGGTTGGCTTTTTGAAAATAAGTTAGAAGGAAAATACCGTGGCAAAGTCAATGTAAACTTGCCACCCCACATAAAGCGTCCGACGCGCGTGGCAGGAGTCTCTGGAAATGCCCTAAGATTTGATGGTGAGAATTTTCTCACCCTGGGTGATGTAGGGGACTTCGAATGGAATGAAGAATTTACACTGGTGGCCTCGATAAAGCATTCTGGTTCACGTGCACGAGAAGGTAGTTTTCTTGCCCGGCGCAATGGCGAGCACTATCAAAATGGGTATGATTTATTGATGCGTAGGGACAACCGTTTGGGGATGCGACTGGTCAGCACTCGCCAGCGCTACTATGTCGAGGTAGCGACCAGAGCTCGGGTATCCGACTCTCGTTGGCATCAGATTGTGGCGACTTCCGATGGATCGGGGAAGGCTGCTGGACTCGAGTTGTATATCGATGGAGTGAAACAAGATCTGCAAGTGGTGCGGGATAGTCTATTGGGAAAGACCATCGAATGTGGAAATGACTTACTGGTCGGCCATTGGAATCACCGGGCGCGTAATCGCGGAGAGTTGGGAGGATTTGCGGATGGAGCCGTGGATAATATTTCTGTATTTGCCCGGCAGCTTTCTGCAGTGGAAATAAAATACCTGGCAGGAAAATTAAATCAAAAACCAACCGCGAAAGAATTGAGGCAGCACTATGCGCTCAGTAAATCTCCAAGCTACCGAAAAACTAGAAATAAATTAGATAGTCTACGCAGGATCGATTTATCCATTCCTCATGTGATGATCATGGAGGAGCGAGATTCTGTGTATCCTGCACATGTTTTGGATCGAGGGATGTATGACAGCAAATTGCAGGAAGTGTCACGCAACACCCCTGATGCGATTTTACCTTTTGCAGAAGAATTACCTCGTAATCGTCTCGGATTGGCGCAGTGGTTATTTGATGACCGCAATCCACTTGCGGCTCGCGTGATGGTAAACCGATTGTGGCAGCAGCTCTTCGGTCGAGGTCTGGTTGCTACTCCTGAAGACTTTGGTAGTCAAGGTAAGCTGCCGACTCATCCCGCTTTGCTGGATTGGCTCGCCATAGAGTTTGTCGAGTCTGGTTGGGACATGAAGCACATGCTAAAATTGATGGTGAGCTCTGCGACCTATCAACAAGCGGCCTCTATTCAAACTCAAGAATTGGCAGCCGATCCGGAAAATATGTGGTTGGCACGCGGACCTCATCGTCCGCTTACCGCTGAGATGATTCGTGATCAAGCATTGCAAGTGAGTGGCTTGTTGAATAGAAGGATGAAGGGTAAATGGGTAAAACCGTATCAACCGGATGGAATTTGGAAGGAGCTGGCCAATCAAATTGGAGAAAATAAATACCGCGCCAGTCAAGGAGACGACCTCTTTAGACGGAGTATCTATACCTACTTCAAGCGAACTATTCCGCCTCCTACTATGCTCACGCTAGATGCACCGGAGCGTGCCCTCTGTACCGTAAAGCGGCAAATGACGAGCACACCGCTCCAGTCCCTAATCCTGCTTAACGATCCACAATATGTGGAGGCAGCGCGAGTACTTGCGGATCAATTACTGCAGAAATTTGGATCACAAGATGGCAGTGAGGAAATACGCCATGCATTTAGCAAGCTGACTTCGCGCAAACCCACAGAAGGTGAAATGAAAGAATTAATTGAATTGCATGGCGAAATAAAAGATGAGTTTTCAGGAAATTCCGAGGCAGTATCGGAATGGTTAGCGATTGGTGAAACCCGGATTTCGGATCAATCGGATAAAGCATCGTTGGCAGCACTTGCGGCTGTAGTCAGTACCATTATTAATCTTGACGAAGCGAAGTACAGATGAGCAGGCAGAAGAAAATATTGGCAAATCCAGTAGTTGATCATCTCAATCAGGTAAACCGGCGCCACTTTCTCTCAAAAATGAGCTTGGGTATCGGGAGTATGGCCTTGGGATCTTTAATGGGCTGTGGAGACTCACCGATACTGAACTTTGCAGGGAACGCTGGCATTCTGAATGGAGGTCATATACCCGGCAAAGCAAAACGAATTATTTATTTATTTCAAAGTGGCGGACCCTCGCAGTTGGAGCTTTTCGACCACAAGCCAATGCTACGCAAGATGCATGGTGAAGAACTTCCAGACTCAATTCGGCAGGGTCAGCGCCTCACGGGCATGACTTCAAATCAGAAAACCAAACCTCTGGCTGCGCCGATCTATGATTTTGGTCAGCATGGGGAAAGTGGGGCATGGGTGAGTAATTTAATGCCACACACCAGCAAAATTGTTGATGACCTCTGCTTTATTAAAACGATGCATACTGAGGCCATCAATCATGATCCGGCCATCACCTTTTTTCAGACCGGATCGCAACAACCCGGCCGCCCCAGCATGGGCTCCTGGCTGAGTTACGGCTTGGGTTCCAGCAATCAAAATCTACCGGGTTTTGTGGTATTGCTCTCCCGGGGTGCACAACGTCCGCAACCGATATATTCTCGATTGTGGGGCAATGGATTCCTAGCCTCGCTGCATCAAGGTGTGCAATTGCGCTCTGGCAAGGATCCGGTGCTCTATCTGCAAAACCCAGATGGACTTTCCACGCAAGCCAGACGGCAGATGTTGGATAAGCTTGCTCACCTCAATGGCATGCACCAACAGGCACTTGGTGATCCAGAGATCGACTCAAGGATCGCACAGTATGAAATGGCCTACCGCATGCAGACCTCCGTACCGGAAGCCCTGGAGCTTGACAAGGAGCCAGACAGCGTATTTGAAATGTATGGCGAATCTGCCCGAACACCCGGAACGTATGCTGCCAACTGCCTGCTGGCACGCAGACTGGCTGAGCGCGATGTGCGCTTCATTCAGTTGTATCATCTGGGTTGGGACCAGCACAGTGACCTACCAAGAGAGATTTCTTCGCAGTGTCGAGACACCGATCAGGCTTCGGCAGCCTTGGTGACCGACCTCAAACAGCGTGGCTTGCTGGAAGATACCCTGGTGATTTGGGGAGGAGAATTTGGCCGCACCAATTATTCGCAGGGGAGCCTCACAGCAGACAACTACGGCAGAGATCATCATCCACGCTGCTTTACGGTATGGATGGCTGGGGCAGGGGTTAAAGCAGGATCGACCTATGGAGCGACCGATGAATTTGGATATAATATTCAGAACAATCCGGTTCATGTCCATGATTTTCATGCGACTATCTTGCACTTGCTGGGTGTCGATCACGAAAAGCTCACCTTTAAGCATCAAGGCCGGCGCTATCGCCTCACAGATGTGCATGGACATGTGGTAAAGGGGGTGTTGGCCTGAATATTAATTGATAATTGATAATGGAGAATTGATAATTGAATGAGG
>CAJQNM010000336.1 GCA_905479665.1 uncultured Saprospiraceae bacterium | reverse complement strand
TTGCCATCACTCAGTAGGAGGGTGGGAGACATCCATTCGCCGACGAGAATAATGTCAAGATCTTCGTCATTGTCGCAGTCCATCAGCTTAAGATCTGTGACCATGCCAAGATCTTTAAGGTCGGGCGCCAGCTCTAAGGTTTTGTCTGAATAAATACCGGAGCCGTTATTGATGAACAAAGCGGAGGTGACCGGCACTCCATAGACACCAGGAACCATCCGAGAGCCAACGACTAGATCCATGTCGAGGTCGCCGTCTACATCTCCAGCTGACACGGATGAATTAAATTTTTTCGATGCCGCAGGTAGCTCCTCGGGAGATGTTGAAAAAACACCAGTTCCGTTGTTGAGATAAAGGCGATCAAACAATTGGATGGTGGATGGTAAAAATTCATTGCTCCCACAGGTAACGTAAAGATCCAGATCTCCATCTCCATCCACGTCGACAAATGTTGCATCGGTTTCTTCTGCCGCACGGTATGGTCTAAATGCGACTTGATTACTTGGTTCAAAGTTCCCCTCATTTTGCAGCAGGAGCTGTCCGGTCTGACCAGCTGCACCACAGATGTAAAGATCTTCCTGCCCATCCCCATTTACATCTGCTTTGGTCATGCGAGGGCCCTCTGCCGAGACCATTTGCAAGAGAAGTCGGTCTCGGTCAAAATCAACAAAGGGAAGCTCATGATGCTGAAACTCAAGTCCGTCAATGGCCTCGAGAGCAACAAGTGCATTGGTTGGCTTGATTGGTGAAGTGTGTTTTGTGGAAGATGTGCTTTCTTGGTGGATTGTAATGATCTGATTGCTCTCGACATTTCGCAAAGAATCTGAATTTCCATCGGGCCATTTGACTGAGAGCAGATCGATCTTGGAATGCTTGCCCAGTCCGAAATGCAAAGTATGATCGACCGACGATTGAAAACCTCGCTGCGGTGCCAACTCTTGATAGAACAACTGCCTACCCACCCCAATGGTGACCTGTGTACCAATGGCAAATGTATTGAGCCCTGCACCCTTCAGGCGAACGCCGAGATAATTTTGAGCATCCCTACCATCATTGCGGAGCACAAATGATGGCATATTGCAATTATTTACGACCAGATCTAAATCGCCATCGAGGTCGAGATCTCCATATGCAGATCCGTTTGAGTGACTGGCTTGGTCGAGACCCCATTGAGTTGTCACGTTTTCAAAAGTCAGATCCCCCTTACTGCGAAAAACCTGATTAGGAATCGGCTCTGAAGGGATAATGTCGATGAGCTGAAGGATTGCGTTGGGATCTTTTGCCTGAATAGCTTTTACAATTTCGGGGTCATTGGAGTGGAAATTAATATAGTCTTGATCCAGGAGGTCTTTGTAGATTCCATTGGCAACAAATATGTCCTTATGCCCATCGTTGTCTAAATCGGCAATTAATGCTCCCCAACTCCAGTCGGATGCGTGCACGTTTGCCAAGCGAGAAATTTCACTAAAGGTGTTGTTGCGATTATTAAGCTGCAATACATTCCTAGTAAACTGATGATGATACCCTTTGTTGACGGACAATTGGTATTTATCCCAATTTTCAAAAGTCATCTTGGTTTTGTAGCGTTCCTCATCATTTGGTAGCATCTCTGTCACAAAAATCTCTGGGTAGCCGTCATTGTTTATATCGGCCATATCAGCTCCCATGGAGCCCATGCTTATTTCCTTGATCTGATTGGTCAGATCTTCATGAAAGGTGCCATCATGTTGATTTATGTAGAGGTAGTCTCGCTCAAAAAAATCATTTGAAACGAAGATGTCAGGCCAGCCATCTTTATTAATATCTCCAACCGTCACACCTAGGCCAAAGCCGATGGCACTGCCGTAGATCCCGGCCTCTGCACTGACATCGGTAAATTTTTCTTGGCCCTGAGCAAATTCATTGCGGTATAGTTTGTTGCCTCCCAGGCTATCGCGAATGTCACGCAGACCTTCACGCATATCGTAGCCTCCCACGTTTCGCATCGAATTGTTTAATAGATAGCAATCGAGATCTCCATCCTTGTCGTAGTCAAAGAATGCGGCATGAGATGACAGACCTAGATCTGCTATTCCGAACTCCTGTGCTTGTTCAGTGAATGTGAGATCTCCGTTGTTGATGAATAATTCGTTGTGCCGGTTGCCACCGCCGGGCCGACCAGATTTGCACACATAAATATCCAGCCAGCCATCAGAATTTACATCCGCGAAACTTACACCTGAAGACCAAACGTTTTTTGATGCGACCCCTGCTGATTCTGTGATGTCTTCAAATTTGAAATTTCCCTTATTGAGATAGAGTTTGTTATCGACTAGATTGCCACAGAAGAAGAGGTCTGGATAGCCATCATTATTTATATCAGAAATACCGACTCCAGCACCGTTGTAAAAATTACGGTAGGTATACATGTTAAATTCAGGAGTATAGTCTACGATATTTGCAAAATCGATTCCAGTTTCATCGGTAGTCAAGGCTGTAAATCTTGGGTTAATCTCTTTCTGACAACCCAGAATAAAGATCGAAATCACGACTATGAGAATGCCAGCCAAATTGTTTTTATGATCTGCCATATCAGTATTCAGATCCATTTGCGATGTTAAATATTTGTACCCTGTCATTGTTGCGAGTGGCAATAAGATAGGTCTCCGAGTCATGTTGGATTGTTTCCAATTGCTTGATCTCTCCTCGCAGATAAAAATCTGTTTGTGCGTTTGGCCATACCTTGTAGGCATCTATCGTATCACGAATCAACACGGTGCCGTATGAAGCATCCATTCGTCCAATATCTGGATGCATTTCAATCGAGTTTCCACCTAAGATAAGGTCTGGCATCTGATCGTGATTTACATCCAGACTGGTTACTGCATTAATGCTGGAAGTTTGTGCCGCTCGAGGCAGCTCTTCCATTGTAAAGAAGCCCTTGCCATCATTCCATGCGATGCTAGAGGCAAAGGTAGTGGCAGTCAATGTAAGGGCATGAGCTAGCTTTTGCTCCGAAAATATATCGGTCATTCCTGCAGACATAAAACTGGCGTAGGTACGGTATTGCTTTTTAAGCTCGGGCAGTTGATTGGTCAGCTCATCAAGACTGGCGAGGATACTCTCTTTCCCCTGGATAAATCTGGTGAGGATCGGTTCTCTACTTAGATTATCATCGAAGTCACTGACGTAGAGATGGACGGGATGGGAT
>CAJQNM010000335.1 GCA_905479665.1 uncultured Saprospiraceae bacterium | reverse complement strand
TGTCTTAATAAACTCAATTAAACCAGTGCCCGTTGGGGCTCTTCCTAGCATATGGGAGAGTTCCAAATGGCAATGTGCATTGATATATCCAGGTATGATCATGCCATCCATCATTTGCACGGATGCAGGATCATGGTTGCTCATCGGATCGACGGCTAGAATTTTGCCGGTTCCGTCGAGTACGATGACTCGATCAGACACAATTTGTCCTGGCTTGAGGTATACTTTTGGAGCACAAATTTTATGCATCTGGTGGAAATTTGTGATGCAGATGACCACTCATCATGCGTGGTTCAAAATAAGTTGATTTGGGGGGCATCATGATACTTTGCTCACAAGAATGCATGAACTGCCGCGGTCGCACTGGTGGCAAGAAGAAACCGACTGCATGCGGATCACCAAGCAATGCCATTTTCATCTCTGTTGCACGATCATCAGGAAAGTAGGCTACTCGATCGGAAGTCGTGGCATCACTGATTTGAAAAACCTCTCGCAAGAGAAACTGGTCAAAGAGCTGTGCATCGAGGGCATCTGAACCGAAGCGCTCTAACACTTCTTTTCTCCACTTGAAGTGAACTCTCTCTTTCTGATATTGCATCAGCAGCGTATGGTTAGCTAAGTCCTCGTCAGTGGATCGCTCAGGAATGCGCTCCAGAAATGTCTCCATCCGGCTAGATAGTGTGAGGATAGATTCTTCTATTGTCACCAAACGGTGATATGGATTGATCCTTAGGTTTTTGAAACTAAATAGGGCCGACAGGATATCTGAAGGAAGAAGGTTGCGTTCATGCAGATACTGAATGGCGCCCATGCGATGATGTCCATCGGCGATGTAGCTGATCGGGATTTCGTGAAAGATGGAGCAGATTTTGGCGACCGCCTGTGGATCATTCACAACCCAATAGACATATTCACCGCCAAGAGAATCAAATCTGAAATCGATCTGGTGGCTTCGGGCCCAATCTTCGGCGAGGCTGCTTAGTCCAGCGTGCTCGGGGTAGCCAAGTAGAATGGGCTTATTGAAAGTTCTACTTTGTAAAAATTTTTGGGCAACCTCCTCAAAGCGAGATTTGAGAATTTTCTCGTGTGGTAAGATGCGTTTTTCATGTATGTCCGTGACTGAAGTAAGACCGATGAGACCTCCAAAAATGCCTCGTTCGGTGGTGATACGTTGCAGTATTAACGAATTGGAGGTGCCTGCGGGAGGAGTGCTATGTTCAGCAAAATAGGCCTGGAAACCAGCGAGTTTCACAACAGCCTACTTGACGAGCGCCATAAATGATCGGACAAACCAATCGGGATTGGTATTGAGAAGGGTATCGAGGGTCGAATCTGCCTTGTTGGCAAAAAGCCGAATGTCTTTAATGACGTCACAAAACTCCTGTGAGTCCTCGCAATGGCCTTCCACATAGGCATAATCATCCATCATATGGACAAGAGGCTCAAGTTCTTGATGCTTGCGATGAATAATGATCTGCCGAAAGACCTGGTGCATATCTTTTTCCGCAGTGTAGAGCTCCTTGCGACAACCATCTTGGCAGTCCTTGTGTATAAGCTTCCACTCGAGCAGTGACTTCAGACTCATACAGGCGCTGCCTCTGGATATTTGCAAGGCTTCCATGATTTCGTCTACGTTCATCTCATTAGGAGTGATGAGCAGCAAAGCATGAATTTGTGCCTTGCTCCTACTGATACCCCATTTGGGACCTAGTTCTCCCCAACGCTCAATAAAGGTATTTTTGGCCTCTCCAAAGTCCATGATCCTATTTATTAAAGAAAGGCAATTTGGTGACGGTGGCAGGCACTTGCTTTCGTCCAGTATCGATGAATAAAGCTTGATCAGCGGCAGCGTAAGCGGTCTCAACATAGCCCATGCCAATTGGCACAGATAGGGAGGGAGAGAATGTCCCCGAAGTAACAAACCCGATTTTTTCCATTGCTGGATTTAGTATTTCGTAGCCACCACGCGGCACACGCTTGTCTTGTAGTTTGATACCCACTAATTTTCTAACAAGACCTTGGTGCTTTTGTTCCAGCAAGAATTCTCTTCCCACAAAATCACCTTTCTTCATTTTGGTAATCCAACCCAGTCCTGCCTCCAATGGGGAGGTGGTGTCTGTGATGTCGTTTCCGTAGAGACAATACCCCATTTCTAGCCGCAAGGTGTCTCGTGCTGCCAGACCTACTGGAATGAGGCCAGAGTCTGGAGCATCCAGAAGTACATCCCAAATCTTCGTGATCTCTTCATTTGCTCCATACAATTCAAAACCTCCAGAACCCGTATAGCCAGTGGCACTAATCAAGATATTATGGCAATCCGCAAAAATCCCTTTCTTAAATCGGTAATATTTGATGGCGGCTAGATCCACATCTGTAAAGGCCTGCAATATTTTGATGGCTGCTGGGCCCTGTATAGCAAGCAGTCCGCTTCGATCAGATATGTCGATGAGCTTGGCCTCAAATGAATTGTGCTGACTTATCCACTCAAAGTCTTTCTCGATATTGGACGCATTAACGACCAACATGTAAGACTTTTCTCCCTCGTCACACTGGTCTTCAGGCAGACGATAGACCAGCAGGTCATCGACTATTCCTCCCTCTGCATTGGGCAGGCAAGAATACTGGGCCTGTCCGATCTCGAGTTGGGTGACATCATTGCTCGTTACATACTGAATCAGATCCTGTGCCTCTTTGCCGCGCACAATAAATTCACCCATGTGCGAGACATCAAAAATGCCAGCATGGTTTCGCACGGCCAGGTGTTCATTGGTCACTCCTGTGTATTGCAGCGGCATTTCATAGCCAGCAAAATCTACCATCTTGGCACCGAGTGCTCGGTGCTTTTCGGTAAGAGGAGTTGTTTTCATTAGTTGATCAGCTTTATGGATTCGATTGTATCTCCGCGTCTAGTCATATGTACGACGTCCATACCTGAGATAACCTTGGCAAAGATGGTGTAATTTCCATCCAGGTGAGGTGTCGGGCAGTGCGTCACAAACCACTGTGCACTCTCGGTATGACGCCCCGCTGATGCCATACCGACATAGCCCTCTTCGTCATAGTAGCGCTGCCCCAATTCTGATCTGATGGTGTAGTCACGGCTCCCGTAACTATCTCCCCGTTCGCACCCTGTCTGGATCACAAAATTGGGAACCACCCGATGAAAGGTCTTGCCCTCGTAAAAATTGAGTTGAATCAAATCGACAAAATTGGCGACTGTACCAGGTGCCAAGGACGGGATCAGGTACATGCGAAAGTTACCACGGTTTGTTTGCACTTCCACCAACGTACTGTCGCTCACGCCATCCAAATCAGTCCATACAATGGGATGTGTATGACGGAATGCCACCTCTGTTCCCTCCTCACCAGTTTGTTTTTTGAGGGCTTTGATCAGAGCCTTTTGAGCTTCAATATCTCGTGGCAGTTGCAACTTTTGGAGGGTGGTGTTGAGAATATTTATCGCATCAACCCCGTGTCTGGCAAAATCGATTTTATCGCTGCTGAAAATCTCGGCACCGATGGAGGCTACACCGATATCTCCAGTGAGCATTTCCTGGCTTATGGCGTTCAGCACGGCTTTTTGATTGGATGCACTCATGCCGGCAAATTTTGAGCTCAAAGTCAGATCGACCAGAGCTTGCGAGGCAGCACTTTTCAAAATATAATTATCACCAGAAGATTTCAGGCTGTTGATCACCAAATCAGCGCGAGCAGGGTTGTCGGCTAAGGCGCGCAGGGCAGCTGCCTTCTCGTGTACGTTGCGGGTTCGATAGCGCTGTCGCAAGAGGTCTTCATTAATATTGCGAAACATCTGATTGCCAGCGGGCATGTGCCTATTGGTGGCTTGGAGGAGGCCAATTTTCACTGGCCAGGCATACTCTCCTAGCGATAAGTTTTGATACTCGCGCCAATATCGACTATTGCCATGCTCGACCATCATCTGGATGGCTGTCTCAGCAATTTGTGCATTTGAGTTGCGGATGCTGCTATGGATCGATTTTCGAGCAGGGTCATAAAAGTGTTGACCGAGTGCTCTGAGTATATTGCA
>CAJQNM010000334.1 GCA_905479665.1 uncultured Saprospiraceae bacterium | reverse complement strand
ATGGGTCAAACCTGGTCTTTCGCAGCGAGTTGGAACCGGGAACCTTTTTTGCATTCATTTTTGCCTTTTTCAATGTGATTGAGCCATCAAAGTCTTTTTCGAAAGCGTACTACGACATACAAAAAGGACTTGCTGCTGCGGAGCGAGTCAACGCGCTATTGGATGAAGAAGATCGCGTTGCGGAGATTCCGGAGCCAATAATAATCTCCGCTGTGCAAGAGTGCATCTCCTTTGAGCACGTCTTCTTTCGCTACAATGAGCAAGAGCCATTTGTGGTCAAAGACATCGACCTCAAGATTCCGGCAGGGAAAGTCGTGGCCATCGTAGGCGCCTCCGGATCAGGGAAAACCACCTTGGTCGATTTGCTTAATCGATTTTACGATGTCAGTGAAGGGGCTATCTGTCTGGATGGACATGATATACGACAGGTGTCTTTAAAAAATCTGCGGTCCCTGATGGCTATCGTTTCGCAGGAGCCCTTTGTGGTGAATGACACAATCTTCAATAATATCACCTTTGGGCTGGCAGGTGTGGATCGTCAGGACGTCATCGCAGCAGCAAAGGCAGCGTATGCGCACGACTTCATCATGCAGTGTGAGCAGGGGTACGAGACCAAAGTAGGTGACCAAGGCACCCGACTAAGTGGTGGGCAGCGCCAACGACTCACCATCGCTCGAGCCATTTTGAAAGATGCACCCTTGCTCATCCTGGACGAAGCCACTTCCTCCCTCGATAGCGAATCTGAGCAACTGGTGCAACAGGCGATCGGTACCCTCATCGAAGGGCGTACGGTCATCGTGATTGCTCATCGCCTCTCCACCATACAGCATGCCGATATTATTTTTGTGCTGAAGGATGGCCAGCTGATTGAAACCGGAGAGCATGGTGAATTGATGAATCTTGATGGAGAGTATCGAAAGTTTGTAGAACTTCAGGCCTTCTAATGAAAGGATTTCTTTCCATATGTTGCCTGCTCTATGCGCTGAGCTCACATGCTCAGCCGGTGCTCAGTCCCGGAAATTTTCCTGATCCTGGAGATACCCTTTTTTATCTCACCGATTATTTGCCAGACCGCATTGCGGTGGCAGCTCCAGGCCCAAAACAATTTTGGAATTTTTCGCAACTGGATGCTCCCGTCCTGGAATATACCCTGGTGGAACCAGCGGCATCCGGACAGATGACTGCTTCATTTCCAAATGCGGAGATAGTGTTGCAAAGCAAGGATGGTGCCGAGTCCTACTATTACCTGGATAACGCGGGCATTTATTTGCTGGGGAGGTCAGAGTCGTTTCAAGACATGAAGGTGAAAGCCATGAGCCGCTTTGATCAAGGACTGCTGGAGTTGGTTGCGGGGATGGAATATGACGACGATCTGGATGTGGAAGCGATGTACGATTGCCAGATCGAACGAAATGAACTGCCCTCAGAGGTAGCAGATCAATTGGATCACACGGTCGAACGCATCCGTTTGCAAGCACAACTGGCCCGACGCGTCACTGCAGATGCATGGGGAAATCTCCTTATCCCTGGTGGGCAATACGATGTTTTGCGCGTGCGCATTGATGACGTTTGCGATGTTTCGGTCGAAACGCAGGAGGGCTCCTCTGCAGACTGGAAGGCCGGCGATGCTGCCATGGGTGAAGAACTACTGGGGGGCAAGTTTAAGTCCTACTACCGCTATTATGCAAAAGGCATCAAGGGTGAGGTCGCTACGCTTTATCTGGATCCGAATGGAGATGTAGACCGAGTCACTTTTCGAGCAAATCCCAGAGACATTGAGCACTATCAGACCGATCCCAATCAGATTATTTATGCCTTTCCAAATCCTTCGTATGGGAGCTTGCGGTTGCGATTTGACAACCTGGAACCCGGAGAATATTCAGTCCGGTTTTATAATATTTTGGGAAAACAACTCTTTGAGCAGAGCTATCAGATCGATGCAGCGAAGACCGTGCGCGTCGATGTCTCAGGATTGCAAAAAGGCGCCTATCTCTACGCCCTCCTCGACGAGCGTGGCAATAAATTGGTGACCAAGCGCATTGTCGTCCTCAAGCGGTAGAATGACGGATTCAAGCAGGGATTAAAAATTAAAATTTAATTGCCCTGCCATGGGCGCATCACTGATTTCGTCTGGCTCTGAAGTCATGGCCGGTGAGGTTTCGTCGTGTTCCTCTTCCTTCACCTCATCGGAAATGGTATACTCATTCTTGACAAAATTGCACCAAAAACAAATGTCTCTCTTACAGTCTTGATTAAAATTATGCGACTGGATGCCCTGCCAACTGTCTACGATTTGTTTCGAAACTATTTCCTCTTGCCCAAAATCAATCAGGAACGTCTCTTCCCTCCATTTGCCATTGTTGTCTGGCTCAACAAATGTCATACTGCCCTCGTCCATCGGAATGGGATCGGCAGCTGCGCGCAGCATTATTTTATAAAAAACAATTTGCCGCCAAAATTTTCCTCCAGGATCATCTTCAGGATTAACTGGAATTTTTACGGGAGGTTTTAATTTTTTGAAATCATGCTTTCCCGTTTTAAAATCGACGATGCGATAACGTCCGTCTGCCAAGTGCTCGATCAGATCTATCCGACCCGTAAGAGGCACGCCCTCGTGCTCGGCAGTATTTACGGATTTTTCGGCATCTAGTTTTTTGCACGCTTCCCAGTGTGATTTAATTCGATCTAGAAATTCGGGTAATACTTTTCGGCCATTGGCACGATAGGTCACAAATTGAGTTTTATTAAAGTGTCCGGCACTTCGTTCCATTTCATGGTCAAAGTATTCGATCAGTTTTTCTGCTGAGAATGGAGTACCACTGCCGTAGGCTTCAAGTGCACGCTGCAACGCGTTGTGCACCGCATTGCCATAGCCGAGGTAGGGGCTTTGTGCCAAAGGCACTCTCAGGATATTGTCAAAGTAGAACGTACGCGGGCACTCGATGTAGGTATTTAATGCAGTTGAGCTGAGCTTAAATTTATCAAGGACTCGATCGATCAGGTCGTGATCCAGAAGGGGCAGATTCTTATCGGCTGGCTTAAGTAGATTTTCATAATGGTCGACCAGGGTTTTTTCCAATACGACCTTCTCGATGGGTGGCGTGCCATGTGCAAGCATGGCTTCTGCAATAAATTGACTTGGTTCATCCGGCATGCCACCAAGTCGCTCGGCAGCAAATGATATGGAAAGATGATGCTTCGCCCTGGTCATCGCTACATAAAATAGACGTCGCTCATCATCCGTGTCTGCATCTGCAGTCGGGTCGGTGAGATTGTCGGGAAGTCTGTATTGACGATTGTAGCCACCGCGGTTTTTCCAGTTGGCTTCATTGCAACCGATCATGAAAACATGGCCAAATTCTAGGCCCTTCGCTCCATGTGCTGTGAGGAAATTAATTCCATCCCGCGAGCGAATTAGACTTTGCATGGGAAGGGGTAGTTTAATGTCGTCCATCTCTTGCAGCTGCTCGAGAAACGCTGAAAGCAACAAACCTGGTTGGCGTCGACTTTCTTCTTTAAGATAATTAAAGAAGGTGGCCAAGGTTTGCATTTCATAGGTTCGGCGAGTACTGAGCATGATTTCCCGAAAAACATTGCCGTAGCGTAAAATGCGCTCCAATAATATCTGGATGGTCACGTGTGGCAAATCTTTGGACCAGCCGTAGACCAAGTCTCGGAAGGTTATTAACGCCTGCACATTTATGAGTTTCAGGCTCTCAAGAAAGTCATCTTCATTGAGTGCACTGCGCAATGATTTTTTCGTACCCGCTGCTTTTCGAAGACTAATGCTCAGCTTGGCTAGGTCGCGAGCCTCGATATCAAAAAAGCGATAGTGCATGATTTGAAACAACAAATCATCTCGTGAGCCCGGGCGATCATGCTGACTTTGTATATAGGTGAGTATGGCCCTCAGGTTATTAATCAGGGGCTCGGTTAATATATTTATTTTCTGCTTTACATTGACCCCGATGCCTTTTTGAGATAAGACCTTAATTAGATTTTCAGCCTGACTGTGTTTGCGATAGATGACTGCAATTTCGTTTGGGTTTTCTCCCTGGGCGATTAGTTCTTGTATGGTGGCGACCGTTCCAGCTTCCTCTTGGGTGACATTAATGTATTCCAAGACTTGCGGCTTTACCTCCGATGCGGCATGCTGGCCGTGCGCAGTCAAGTCCTTGTCAAGAGCCAGGCGGTGGGCCAGACTATCTCCACTTTTAGAGATGAGTAGGTGAGCTGCGTCAAGGATATGTTGAGAAGAGCGGTAGTTTTCGCGGAGTACAATGATGCTGGGATCAAATTTTTGACGATGGTCTTCAATGCCCTTCATGTTGGCTCCCTGAAAACGAAATATGGCTTGGTCATCATCACCTACGACAAAAAGATTGGGCTCATCCCAAAAATCACTGAGCTGTTGAATAATGCGATTTTGCGTGCCGTTGGTATCCTGATACTCGTCGACCAGGATGTAGAGAAATTTTTCCTGATAGTGAGCCAGCAGATCTTCATGGTCTGCAAAGCCATTGACGACCCAATGGATCATGTCGTCAAAATCGTAGCGCCCAGCATCCTTCATCATGGACTGAAAAGGATCGAACTGCCCAACAGCAGCAGTGAGCAGATCCATTTGCTTTAATTTTCGCTGCACGTCTTGCCTGAGCTTACCTTTGTTTTTTCCCGATTTGGCTATGCTGCCGGGATCTTCTTCGAGATGTTTTTTAAAAGCATCGATTTTTGCTTGGAGAAATGAAGGGCTCCACGACTCCCGTTTCATCAAGGAGAAGAGTGCATCGAGCCGAGACGCTTCGTGATACAATTCTCCTTTGAGTCTGCGCAATAGATTATCAAGAGGAAGCTGGTCGATCAGGTCATGCAGCATGGTGGCTTTTTCCAGATCAGAGACATGGTGCAATGTGAGGTAAGAGGAAAAGTATTCCTGATTGTCCTGGATTACCTCATTGCAAAACGAATGAAAAGTGTGGACCTGCACTTTGTAGGCTTCCGGCCCAATAAATTGAAGCAGGCGCTTGCGCATGTTTATCGCTCCGGCATCGGTATAGGTAAGGCAGAGTATATTTTGGGCCTGAGCATCCGTTTTCTGCAGAATCTGGCCGATACGGAGAGCCAGAATTTGGGTCTTTCCAGTGCCGGGCCCTGCGAGCACCAACACCGGACCATCGATGAGCTCTACCGCTTTCTTTTGCTCCCCATTGAGCTGACTAAATGCTTTGAGAAAGTCTTGATTTATTTCTCTTTTGGTCTGTGTTTCCGCCATGACAGGCAAAGGTACGTATTAGAGAAGTGGCTGATGTGTTTGCAATGGTTCAAGGTATTAAATGTTCAAAGTCCAAGTTCATTGCCTACTCTTCTTAATTTTACGAATCGATATGAAGAAATGTAGTTTTCTCCTGGCTTTTCTTTTACTAGGGTGTTTCGCCACGCAAGCACAAGAACCTGGTGCACTTGAACTTTTAGCTCTCATTGACAATGACTCCGATAGAAACGCGGAGCTGTTACAGGCACTTGATGAAAATTGGGGAAATGAAGCTGCCTTTCCTCTCGTCGACTTATTACGGATTGGCACGGATGCTCAATTGTATGCTCAAATCACGAGCTTACTTAGTAAAAAGGCGGGGAGGCCAATGCGTGAGTACGATGAGATGTTGCAATGGAGCTGGTCTCTGGAGCCGGCATATTTTTCCGATTATGCTGACTTTAAGGGAGAGTTGTATCGTCATATTGATCCGCGTTTTCGGCTTTATTTTTTTGGTCGCCAGAAAAATGCACAAATTAGGCTTGACGAGATCGTATGGGGTGGTGTAGGGCAGGACGGAATTCCTCCGTTGCGCGATCCCACGATGATCGCCGCTGATGAAGGGGATTATCTGGCAGCAAATGATGTGGTTTTTGGCGTTGAGATAAATGGCGATGCCCGAGCCTATCCAAAGCGTATTTTGGCTTGGCACGAATTTTTTGACGATGTGATCGGTGGTGTTCGGATCGCAGGAGTATACTGCACCCTATGTGGTACGGTGATTGCCTACGATTGTACGGCAAACGGCGTGATCCACGATTTGGGCACCAGTGGGTTTCTCTATCGCAGTAATAAGTTGATGTATGATAAAGCCACGCAATCGCTTTGGAATACGATAGACGGTGTCCCAGTTGTGGGACCGTTGGCAGAAAGAGACATCCAACTCAATGTCCATCCAGTCGTAACCACAACTTGGGGTGAGTGGAAGGCCCTGCATCCAGATACGAAGGTCTTGTCACTTGACACCGGTCATGAGCGAAACTATGACGAGGGTGCAGCCTATCGCAGCTATTTTGGTACTGACGATCTTATGTTTCCAGTGCCTCTTACAGATCGGCGATTGCGCAACAAGGCAGAGGTCTTTATTATCCGCACGGATGGCTTTGCAGCAGACCCCTTAGCAATGTCGATAGACTGGCTGAGGCGGCGCAGACTGCATATGGATAGCATCGGAGGTGAGCGAGTAGTGGTTTTGGCAGAATCTTCTGGTGCCGCCCGCGCCTATGCCGCTGGAGAACATCAGTTTTTCTCTTACAAAAAAGGAGTGCTCAAAGACACGCAGGGTCGTCTTTGGGAGCTGTCGGAGCAGCAACTTACGGGGCCTGGCGGTGAGACACTAGAACGACTGCCGGCGCATAATACCTTTTGGTTTGCCTGGTATAATATGTATCCGGAGACGAGGCTGGTGAAATAGGTAAGCCAAATTGATAATTGATAATGGATAATTTGGGGGGACTCTAGTTCAGGATTTGAGATTCAATAATGTTCATGTGTTCTCGAATGGCAGAAGAAATTAAGGTGGTTTTTTCCTGCTCTGATATGGGTTCGAAGTAGCTGTGAGTCATTGGATCGCAATCGCCACTGATGTTTGTTGTGTAGGTGGTCTCGTTTAATCTAATTTTCAATTCCATAGTGTGGTGTAGTCCGGAGGTGGTGCTATCAAGGTTTACGTATTGATAGCGAAGTCGGATTTCTTGCGATTGTTTATTGAGTTGTTTGGTGATCTCCTCAATGGAAGGAAGTGATTTTTCAACATTCATTTGCCAAGCATCTATTTTTAAGCTGATCTGCTTCCTCTGATAATATTGATCAAGTTGTTCTCCTTTGCTAATTAACTCTTTTATTAAAGGCTCTAATTCAGTGGTATATAACTTTAGTATTGTCTCTGTGTTCTTGGGTTG
>CAJQNM010000333.1 GCA_905479665.1 uncultured Saprospiraceae bacterium | reverse complement strand
CAAGACACAACTAAAAAAGTAAACGTATGGGACACCTATGTGACCAAAGCCAACGGAGAGGTCATGCACTTTGACATTGTTGCCCCCATAGATGTAGTAGATACGAATGCAATCTATAAGTATGGAAAGGACTATCTCAAGACAAAGGGACAAGAAGATCAGCCCCTCACTGCAGTGCAATGCAGCTTGTGTCATATGGAGACAATTAGACCTCTATGGCAAGATGAAATTGATGAGAAAGGGTATTTCATCATTGAGATGGAAGGCTGCACGTAGAAGATTAAATTAGGATTGCTAACTTTGTAGCAATCCTAAGTTCTATTTAACAGGCGTGGTATGAAAATCGAGTCCAAAATACTGAATGGTCTAGAACGAATTTCAGATGTTTTCAAATCGCTCCTCTGGCAGAAGGCTAAGAAATATGGCATTAGCCCCATACAAATCCAAATACTCCTATTTGTCGCAAATCATCGCGAAGACATTTGCAATGTAAGCTACCTTGCCAAGGAATTTCAAGTAACAAAGGCCACAATAAGTGATGCAATACGGGTGCTGGTCAATAAAAAACTCCTTGAAAAGGACTTCTCTCCAATGGATAGGAGGAGATATAATTTAATGACTACTAGTGAGGGCAGCGAGCTGATTCATGACCTATCCCAGTATGCATTACCCCTTCACAATACATTGAATAATTTTAGCCAGAAGGAATTAGCTGGTCTATTCGATACGATTACAAAGTTAATATATCAACTGAATCAGACCGGAATAATTCAAGTGCAAAGGACTTGCTTCAATTGTAAATATTACAAAGGAGACAGAGGAAATAAACATTTCTGCAATCTTCTAGATAAAAAATTGAGAATCCAAGACATCCGGTTAGATTGTCAGGAATTCGAAGAAATGGCAGTAGGGAATGCTGGGTGATGACAGCGTATGACAATATCCCTAAATCTGTCCAATGAGGTCATGCCTGCCCTCCTTGGACTTAAATCAAATCAAAAGTTGTCTTTGGGATTGACGAATAATAAGTTTCCGATTTAGACGAAGTTATTTTGAATTTAGACAAGGCATAAAAAGTGAGCATAGTGGGGCTACGTGAATTTTTTATAACGCAGTATTAATTCAAAAGAACCAGTATCAATCGCGGAAGTTATTTTTCTTCAGTCCCTTAGAGAGATTTACCAAACACACGGTTTTGGCAGCGTGCCGCGAGGAATAGGGCGAAATGCATAACTTAGTACTAGCCAAAACTTATAACATATGACAACAACACCAGAACACGATGAGCGTATCAGAACAATGACATTTTCTTCAGTCTACCCTCACTATGTGACAAAAGTCGAAAAGAAAGGCAGGTCGAAAAAAGAATTGCATCAAGTGATGGAATGGCTGACCAGTTTTGATGAAAACCAGATACAAGAACTTATCGATGAAAAAGCAACCTTTGAAACATTCTTTCAGAAAGCAACATTAAATCCAAATGCACAGCATATTAAAGGAGTGATATGCGGCTACCGGATCGAAGAAATCGAAACGCCCTTGACGAAACAAGTTAGATATTTGGACAAGCTAGTGGATGAATTAGCAAAAGGTCGGAAGATGGAAAAGATACTGCGGGAGGGATAGGAATGATTTCACCGCCGGAAAGGATCCGGCGGCTGCCCTACGTAATTCCCTCCAAGGTCTTCCATCCCTGATACAGAAATCTGGGGGTATGGAAGCAGCCTTTCCACTTGCCCCCTTTTGCATTCAACAGGACCTCTCCCCTCCTGTTCAGGTAGCCGTACCATTCACCATGTTTCTTGTCTGCAAAATGGTCCCAGGCATAGCCGTGGAGTTTGATAAACCATGTCCAACATCGCATGTCTCCCGTATGGGCAAACCCCTTTAGCATGGCCAAAATAGCTTCCTGGTGCACCCACCATAGCTTCTGGTCCCATTCCAATTTATCCGGGGGATGGCCCTTGACATCCATAAAATAGAAGATACCTCCGTAGGTCTTATCCCAACCGTATTCCATCAGGTCCAGGGCGATGTCGGTAGCTCGTCTGACGAGCGCAGTATCTCCCTTTCGCACTCCGATGTCCATCAGAAACCACATGGACTCTAGGCCATGACCGGGGCATGTCAAACGCCCCTGGAAGGTATCTACGAAACGGCCATCGACGCTCACATTTTCCAGGATTACCCCCAATTCCTCTCGGTAAAAAATATCCATAACCTCATGGATCGAATAATTGATTGTTTCTTCAACTACGCTGGGAGATAATAAATGTTGAATTTCCAATACTAGATTCGAAAGGATCATGGGCAGTGCAAAATCCTTCATCGGGCGCGTATCGGGAATTGTTTTATTGTAAATGCCCTTTGGGTTTTCCCTGCGTAACAAGATATTACGGAAGGTCTGTTTGGCGATGTCGTCGAATTCCTGATTCCCGGTGGCCTTGCCCAACTGTGCGAAAGCCATGGCCGCAAAGCAGTCCGAAAAAATATTGTAGGGCTGCACCAGTGGTTTCCCTTCGCGAGTGAGCGAGAAATACCAATGGCCATTTTCGTTCCTACCGTGCTCTACGAGAAACTCAGCCCCCAAAAGAGCGATGTCAAGCCACTCTTGATCTTCCTTTACTTCGTTGTAGAGCATGGAGAACATCCATACTTGGCGGCATTGCAACCAGACGAATTTATCGGTATCATAGACATTACCTTTGCGATCTAGGCAGGTGAAATAGCCGCCATGTTCCTGGTCGGGTGAGTATTTTTGCCAAAAAGGAATCACATTATCTAAGAGGGCCTCCCTATAGTGCTGGGTGTATTTAGCGATGTTCATTTATTTATTTTCCGTGTTCTACTCCCGGCAACATCTCTTGCCAAACTTCTTGCATTTGATTTGCTACAGTCGATTTTCTAGTCTTTTCCCAATAGCTGGTATTCTCAAGTTTTAGCGCCAATGTTGTGGTGATAAAGCTTTGGGTCCAGCCAGTGAGTGTCCCCCAG
>CAJQNM010000332.1 GCA_905479665.1 uncultured Saprospiraceae bacterium | reverse complement strand
CCCGGTAATCCTTGAGGGCCTTGTTCTCCGGTGTCACCTTGAGGACCTTGTTCGCCTTGTTCTCCTGAGGAGCCCTGGTCACCGGTAGGTCCGGTTGGGCCTTGGCTTCCCTGAGGTCCTTGGTCACCTTTTGGACCCTGGTCTCCCTTCTCACCCTGGTCACCCTGAGGTCCCTTAATCTGACCTACGATTATCCATTCCGTACCGTCCCAAACAGCTCCATTGCCATCCGACTGGATGATTACCATATCACCGGTTTCACCCATGTAATTGTCGTCGAGATCTGCTTCAGTCTGGACAGAACCCACCACAGTGACTCCCGATCCATCCTCGCCATGTATACCAGGCTCACCCGGAGGTCCTTGAATTCCTTGGGGACCTTCGGGACCAGGTTGGCCGGGTTCACCTGGATCTCCCTGAGGTCCTTTGATCTGCCCAACGATAACCCACATCGTACCATCCCACACAGCTCCTGAGCCATCGTCTTCGATGATGACCATATCACCAATGTCTCCCTGGTAATCACCTGCTAAATCATCCAGACGATCTACCGAGCCTACAATGGTAACACCTGATCCAGGCTCCCCTTGTGGGCCTTCGAATCCCTTCAGCTCAATCCACTCATCTCTCCAGATGTAAAGATCACCTGGTTCTTCTACGAGGTATACATCCCCGTCCATACCCCCATAATTGTCCGGAAGCTCATCGGCTACTGCGACACTTCCGCTGAGATTAATCCCGGATGCGCTGCCGGCTTGCCGTGCATACATCGCATAAGGTACGCTCACCAATTGCGTAGCGCCCATAGCAAGTCCATCACGCAACACTTCTAGGAAGAAAGGGCCATTTGCCCATGGTATATCCTGAAGTTTGGTGGGGTCCGCACCGCCAATTTGCAAATTGATGATACCAAACTGGTTCGTAGTCATTTGGTGCTCCTCCTGAAAAACAACGGCACCGTTTGGGCTGCCCTGTCGTATCAGTATCGAGAGGCCAACTTTCTGCTCAGACATTGGCACTCCGTCATTGTTGCGCATCACCGCCTGATAATTCATACTGCCCGGTTGTGCCAAAAGAGTGGTTAGGGCAGCAAAGGTCAAAAGTAGAATTGCGAGTACTTTTAAATATTTCATTTTCTTGGAATTGTATTTATTTAAATCAACAGGATTGTATCAGAAAACAGCTGTTGGCCTCTTGCGGTGTATCCATGAATCGAGTAGATTCCTTGCTTGAAATCCGACAAATCGATGAACAAACCCCGACTGCTTTGAGTATGGGCCACAAGATACCTGCGACCCAAAGCATCTACCAGATGCAGAAGATCCACGTGCTGAAGCCATACATCATCACTTTTCAAATTGACGAAATCGGAGGCTGGATTTGGAAATAAATCGTACTCGAAAATTTTATTTTCGAAGTGCGCGACGCCCGTAACCGATTGATCAGTTTGGTGAAACCCTTGCGTGAGATAGCCATTTTGATTAGTCAGCAGGCCGATAATGGGTTCGCCTAGGGTGAAATGCTCGTTTCCACCCGCAGACAGCACAGCCTGTGCCGATGCGGTCGAAGCCAGTAGAGCTATTGAGAGAATAAGTATTTGTTTTTGCATGATTTTATGAATTATACCCCAAAGAAAAAGCCAACAGGATCTATTTACTACACCCAAATGGGTAGTCGCAATAAATTCACCCCAATGGGTAGTAACTCATAAAATATCACCCGAAAGGGTGAATCATTGATGCCGTGTTATGACGATCTTGCCCGCATATGTGTGTAGTATCCTACATTGGAGTAAGACTAATCAGCATTTCCCTAACAGTTACAATTTTACTGGCAGGTAATACGGCATTTTATGGTCAGAACCCAAGAGATAGTACGTGGTACAAAAACCTGGGTGATCTGATCTGGAGCAAAACTCGTGTAGAACCTAAGGAGGCCCTACGCCTAACGGACAGCATGGCAGTCCTCGCAGCCAAAGATGGGCTACCAAAAAGGCAGAACCTTTGTCGGTACTACTACGGAGTGATCTATCGCACTATGGGTGAGTACCCACGTGCCCTATTGTATCTCGATTCGACTAGAATTTTCTGGAAAAACGAAAACGACCTGGCCAGAACTGCGCACGCGCTCTATCAAATCGGAACCGTAAAGCAAGGGATGGGCGACCTTCAAGGCGCACTGACCGCCATGAATGAAAATATTGCCCTCTACCGCACCTTGAATAGCCAACAGAATGTGGCGACCTCCCTCAATGCCCGTGGCACTATTTTTCGCGCTCTTGGCCAACCGGAAAAGACCAGGCAAAATTATGGCCAAGCACTTACACTGTACCGGGAGCTGGATGATAGTGTTGGCATGGTGGAGGTACTACATAACCTCGGAAACCTCCACGCCGAGTCTGGAGAGCGAGATTCGGCTTACTATTACTATGATTTAACGGCCGACCTTTCTGCCGCACTGGGAGATGAGCGCGGATTGGGATATTTGTACGAAGCGCTAGGGAGACTCCATTTTACTGATGATGAATATGAATTAGCCATTGCTCAATTAGAAAAAAGCCTGGTAATTCGAGAAAAATATGACGATAAATCCGTGCTGGTAAACACCATGCTGCACTTAGGTGCTGCTCATTTTAAAATGCAATCATTCTCAAAAGCAAAAAAATACATCCTGCCTGCAATGGACCTGGCCAGTAAACACAGGATGCGTCAACTACTCACAACAGGTCACCGTATTCTTGCCCGCATGGCCATTCTGCAAAATAATCACGATATGGCTCTCCAACATCTTGATGCCTTCTACGCACTCAATGATACACTTAAGGATCTCTCGATGGCTGAACATATCGCTGAGATCGAGGCCAAACATCAGGTGAGTGAAAAAGCCGCTGAAGTGCAACGATTGTCTCTGCAGAACGAGCTTAGTGCACTGCAATTGTCGCGCACTCGGGTAGCTTTCATAGCCACACTGGTTGGATCTATTGCTCTTATCCTCTTCGTATGCAGGTTACGAGCACTTAATCAAAAGGTTAACAGGAAAAATAATGCCATTACTGAAGCACTTCAGGAAAGAGAATTGCTCCTGCGTGAAATTCATCACCGCGTGAAAAACAATTTGCAAATTGTCTCTAGCCTTCTCAGTTTGCAATCGCGCGGAAATCCTGATTCCCCAGCAGCGGCAGCCCTGATTGAAGGTCGTACTCGTGTTGAGTCCATGGCGTTAATTCATCAGGACCTCTATCAAGACAATAGCCTACTTACCGTCGATCTGAAAAACTATATTTCTCGTCTTTGTCAGAATCTATTTAGTACTTATCAAGTTGGAGATAATCAGATTGCACTTTCTCTAGATATCAGTCCGGTAAAATTGGATGTCTCTACACTGATTCCAATCGGGCTAATATTGAACGAACTCATCACTAATGCACTTAAATATGCCTTTCCTAATAATCGAAAGGGTCAGATTGAAGTGAAATTGCGTGAAGCCGGAGATTCACTTCAACTAGTGGTCAAGGACAACGGAGTAGGGATAATGCACAAAAGTAATACGGGTCTCGGCCACCGACTAGTTGAGGCATTTGCCAAAAAGTTGGCCGCTCAAATTACAGTGGACAACTCATCCGGTACGAACGTATGTTTAGATATTGGAAATTTTAAACTAGCATAAGCAGGTCTTTTATCGAAATAATTACCCTAATGGGTAGGTTTTCCACAAACAATGTAGAATATCTTCGTCGCGTGCTGCACTTCGTCAAATGGAATAAAAAAGGGCCTGTAATTAAGCGGGTCTTTCTCCATGTTGCTCTAGTGACTATGTATGCTATGCAAAGTATGGCTCAAATCTATTTATATGATTCAACCCAATCAGAAGGCCGAAATCATGGGCGAATGGAAACTGCTCTACTTCGAATAGAGCAAAAAATAGAAAATCATCGCCAGGCCAAAGACCATCACGGTCTAGCAGTGGCCCTGAATACCAAAGGAATGCTCTTGCAGTTGATGTCCGGATGTATGCATTCAACTATAAAATAGCATGATGGCCGAATTTAGAATTCTGATCATTGAGGACGAAGTACTGATTGCGGAAGAAATCAAGGAAATCTGCGAGCTGCACGGCTATCATGTGGTAGACACAGTGCATCGCGCGGGTGCTGCGATTACGGCGCTTGAAAATCATCAATTAGATCTGGTGCTGCTGGATGTAAACTTAGAGGACGAAATTGACGGGATCGATATTGCTGGTTTTATAGTCGAGAACTACGCCATTCCGTTCATATATATAACATCGTACGCCACTAAAACCATCCTCGAACGAGCCAAAATTACCAAGCCTATCGGATATATTGTCAAACCTTTTATCATCGATCAACTGCTCAGTACGATCGAGATCTCCTTGTACAATTATTCACAAATGCAGATGCCGGGTGGATTAATCAAAGAGCAGATTGATGCAAGGCTGGTCGATCCGATTACTGATCGCGAGTTTTCTATCCTCAATCATATATTCGAAGGCAAGACCAACAAGCAAATGGCCAAACTGGAATACCTATCTGTAAATACGATCAAATACCACATCAAGCAGCTTTATCAAAAATTTGATGCCAACTCGCGCAGTACATTGTTGGCTCGACTGCGCGAGATTTTAGTTTAGGGATCGGCAAAAAACAGCAACATTTGTCCTGTGGTAAGACCGCAGCATTTGGTAATATCGTACCATGAGACGTACGACTGCCTTTCTGGCCCTATCCCTTTTCATGGCCTCTTGCTTGCTCTTTTACTTCGGAGCCAAGTTGGACCAAGAAGTTGGCAAGCCCATTGAGCACGCATCACTGTCTGGAGCTGGACAGGCTTTAAGTCAATGGTACTATGAAAGGGCCTATCCCTTTGAGCAATTGTCAATGGCTTCCTTTCGACTAGCTTCGGCCCACCATGCCATTTTGAAAAAAGAAAATGCCCGAAATCTTGATGATCAATGGTCCGCTATTGGACCTCCAAACGTGGGCGGTCGCACGCTGTGTCTGGCCTTTCATCCCCAAGATACCAATGTGGTCTTTGCGGGTTCGGCCAGTGGAGGATTATGGAAATCAAATACCCAGGGAGCTGGTCCCGCCGCTTGGTCCTACGTGCCGACAGGTTTTCCTGTTCTGGGTGTTTCATCCATCGCTATTGATCCTATTGATCCGGAGGTGATGTTCATCGGGACTGGTGAAGTGTATAATGCCCTTCAATTGGCCGAACCCGGAACGATCAGCCGACTGACCCGGGGCACCTATGGCATAGGAATACTAAAATCAGAGGACGGCGGCGAATCTTGGGAGTCCTCTTTAAGCTTTGAACGAGATCAGCTGCAGGGTGTACAAGACATTGAAATCAATCCTCTCAATCCTATGGAAGTCTACGCTGCAACGACAGATGGGCTTTACAAATCAACAAATCAGGGGCAGACCTTCACGCAGATTCACCAGCTTTCCATTGCGGTAGACGTGGCTGTTGATCCCCGGCAGGATTCAACCTTGTATGTGTCCTACGGAAATCTAAACTTCAACTCCAATAGCCAGGTGGTAGGAATATATAAGTCGACTGACGCTGGAGCGAGCTTTCGAAAATTGCGAAATGGCCTACCCGCATTCTGGTCGGGTAAGGCTCAATTGGCCATTCATCCTCAGCACTCCAATATCATCTATGCTTCAATCCAGGTCTTGTCGATCCCTCTGGATAATGAGACAACTCCCCTAGGTCTCTATCGTTCAAATGATCGAGGTGAAAGCTGGTCTCGGCAAAACAATGTTAACGTCAGTGCTTTTCAAGGCTGGTATTCACACGACGTTGCCCTCAACCCTTTGGACACCAACGAGTTAATTTACGTAGGCATAAATGCCTGGCATTCCAGCGATGCAGGGCGTACGATTACTCAAGTATCTCAATGGCGCAACTGGACGTTTGGGTCATATCCGACCGAGGGTGCGGATGGGCCGCCAGACTATGTGCATGCCGACATTCACCGCGCTTACTTCCATCCACTCATGGAAGAGCGGCTATTTTTAGCAACCGATGGTGGCGTCTATGCTGCTGCATCAGACTTGCAGTTTGAAAGCTACAACGGCGGATTGCAGACCACCCAATTCTATCCCAGTATATCGCACTCACTACAGGACTCCTCTTTACTCTTGGGAGGCGCGCAAGACAATGCGACGTATTTCCGAAAAGGCGATGGCTGGAGCAGGGTCGTTGGTGGCGATGGAATGTCCACGGCGATAGATCCAACAGATGACCAGATTTGCTATGCTTCTGCCCAAGGTTTGTTTTTGAC
This sequence comes from uncultured Saprospiraceae bacterium, assembly GCA_905479665.1. Classification (GTDB taxonomy): domain Bacteria; phylum Bacteroidota; class Bacteroidia; order Chitinophagales; family Saprospiraceae; genus CAJQNM01. Next base: position 2,621 of record CAJQNM010000332.1, on the reverse strand, counting down.
CAGGTCTGACAACCAAGGGGATTCGTTCGCCATCATATCACCTACGCTACAATCGAATGAATTTTCCGCCTTTAGTGCTCCCTATGCCATTGCGCCGTCGCAGCCCAATATCGTATACGCAGGAGGTCAGCGCCTCTACCGGTCAAATAATCGTGGTGACAGATGGGACCTTAGGGGTACGAACCTGGTGGATGGTGGAAAAGTGATCAGTAAAATATCGGTACATCCCGAGAATAGCGATGTGTTGATGATAGCCACTGCCTCCAATCCGTTTTCATCAAACCAGACTCCCAAAGTACTCAGAACAGAAAATGGCGGGGGCACCTGGACAACAATCTCTGGACTACCTGATCGAGTTTGCAAAGACATCGTCTTTGACCCACAACAACCCTCTCGAATATGGGCCTGCTTCTCGGGATTCGGTACCGAACACCTATTTGTAAGTGACAATGACGGCATATCTTGGCAACCCATTCTATCGCTACCTGATGTACCCACCAATGCAATTGCAATCGATCCTCTTAACTCAGATCATATTTACATTGGAAACGATCTTGGTGTATACTTTTCCACAAGTGCTGGTGAGCTGTGGGAAGTATGGTCAGAAGGATTGCCCGATGCTGTTCTTGTCGCGGATCTAGACATTTCGCCCATCGACCGCACTTTGAGAATAGCTTCACATGGCAATGGCCTGTTTAGCAGGAAACTAGTCGAAGCTGAACTTGTATCATCGCGAGATCTGATTAAGAACCTTCTACAAGTGTCCTTAGCTCCGAATCCTGTGATCGATCAACTACAAATAGGCACGACTGCCAATACGGACCGTCTGAAAATTTACATCCTGACCCCCTTGGGCCAAATCGCTGCACGTAAAGAAGTTCACCTCGATGATGGTATCGGTACACTGGCGGTGGATGAAATACCGCCCGGTGTGAATATTCTTATTGCTCTACATGATGGCAAGTTTGGCACGCAGAAATTTATCAAAGTGAATTAAAGTGAATGGAGAATAAAATACTCCTGAAAGTATTTGACACAAAAGAAGCAAAGGAGCGCAGCCTCCTAAAGGAATTTAAAACTGAATCTTATTCCTGTCCAGTAAGAAACCAACCCCTAGGTTGAGGGCACCTGATCGACTTTCGGGCAGGAAATTTTCATTTCCTTTGCTGATATTAAGATTCAGATTGGCTCGTACAAAGACATTATCCAATACATAGTAATCCACTCCTCCGATGAGTGCAACATCATTACTATGTCCTCCTGTACTCGAATTGCCAATTGAGTCTAGGTAAGAATACCGCGCTCCTACGTACCATCTCTTCTGGTTTGCAAAGTAACTAAGACCTACCTCAAGTGGAATGGAGAGTAACTTAGTAGAAGAAAGTACAGTGCCGCTTAGCAGATCTAAAGCACTCGATGCACTTACGTTGAGAAAGAGACCTCCAGTCAAATTAAAATAGCGTTCGACTCCAAGTCCCACCCGAATAGATCTTAAATTGGTTTCGTCGGCGCCGAAATGAAAGTAGCTGAGCTGTGCTGATACATTGAGTCTATCGGTCAAGAAATATTTAATATTGGGGGAAATTTGAAATTGTGTATGACTGAAGTTATTGAAGGTCTGTCGAAATCCGAAGGTAGAAGATGTCAAGAAGACTCCACGTTTCAACACTTTTGAGGAAATCGAATCGATTTGATTCGTCCATTTATCACTAAAAAGTAACTTCACTCCAGCATTAAGACTCAAATATCTGGTGTTGTTTTTTGCAGTTCCAAATCCGACTACATTGGATTGGAGGTTGGTCTCAAGAGTGATGTTTTGACCCAGTATGTAGTTAAATCCCAATCCAGCTATCGCTTCCGAGCCAGTGGAATTCTCTTGCAGCGGACCTTCCTCAACATTGCGAAATGAAACCACATTCTCCAGCGATGCAAAGGGAGCCCATTTCCCGGCACCAAAGTAATAGCGTACTGCAGGACTTATCTGAAAATTGTTGATCTTAAAATAGCGTAAGTCCGAAGATGCCGGTGAAACTACATGACCCTGCGCAAATGACGTCCTGCCTCCAACCATTACTCGGTCAGTAATAAATCTGAGATAGGTAATGCTGGAAGTGAAGGATGGCTCTTTCGGTTCTAGATTTGAGATGCCTACAAAGGCATTAAAGTCCAGAATGTAGTCACCCTTGCCCACTTGTGAAAAAAGCATACTTGAGCTTAGCAAGAGGCATAGCCCAGAGATGAGATTCCTTGTGTTGTAGAACATGATTACGATTTTTTGACAAGGTAGGCTGTAGTTATAACGCATCAGTGCACCTCGATGCTTCCCCAACTTTCAATTAATTCCAGTGCTGCCACCAAAAAAGATATGGAATAAAAGGTTTCATGAAGCTGAGACAATGGGATTGTATGATATCGCTGCACAATACTGTTCCTCAACAATAGACTCCCCTTTCGTATGGTCGCCGGATTAAAGAAATAAGGTCAGAAGAATGTGGGCACGTGAGATAAGAAATATACCAACTAGCCCCTTGCTCTGATTTCATTCTTCAGTCGATATTCCGAATGAATTTCCTTCATTTTTCTCTTAAACGCATCCTGGTAATAAGTTGGCATCCGATCAG
>CAJQNM010000331.1 GCA_905479665.1 uncultured Saprospiraceae bacterium | reverse complement strand
AAATCTAACTCTTATGATTTTTTTTTTTTTGGTCAAAATATGTTTTTCATAATTAGTGGGTTTTATTTATTGACCTAACACAAAGGAATGTCTGGAATTTCCTCTAAATTTGACTTATGTATTTTTGTGCCTCATTAATTTCTGGTCTATCGCGATCAGATACGCTAGTCATTTTTATTAAACTTTCAAAATACATTTTTGCTTTCTCATCATCTCCGATGTTTTTTGCAGCAAGAGCTGCACCATAAATACTGTTAAATCTATTGGGGCGAATTTGTAAATTTAGTTCATATGCATGCAAGGCTTCTTTAGGTCTCTTTAATTCCGAGAGTAAATCTCCTAAGAGTTCTTGTGCAGGCAGTACTTCTCCTGGAGTCAATGATTGTTTATCGGTTTTCATTTCGAGATCGGTGGAGGATCGCATTAATGCTAGAGCCTGATCGTGTTTATTTTCAGAATAATTGATCCATGCATCTGCCGCTTTCACCATGATTAAAACTTGATTAGCCATGTAATCATTTTCAGCTTGCTCGAGGTAGTCATGGCATCGTGTTAGTGCTTTGAGTTCAATTTTAGATCCTGGCAAATCACCCATGTGAACCTTTCCAAGTGTTCTCGAAAAGTGCACTATTGCATTGGGCCAAGGGAATTCGCTTATGGGAAAGTCTTGAAGAGTCATTTCAATTTTTGCAGCCTTTTCCCATTGTCTTGTCTCCAGATAAAACCGGGCTGGAATAGCAGCAGAAGGATATGCTGCTTTAAGTCCCATAGGACTGATTCTTTTAATCGATCTTAGATATTCTAAGAGCTTTTTGGCCTCAGAAATTTGAGCTGTTTGTAAATAGGCATACATAAGATAGTCGATTCCATGAATCTCTTCATCCCAATGTCCGTCCATGCCTACTTGTTCAGCATAGCATTGGGCGGAGGAAGTGGCATTTAAGTTAGATTGAATTGATTCTTCCCACAGTCCAAGCCTTGTAAAAATATGAGATGGCATATGCTGGGCATGTGATGAAGCTGGAGCAATAGAGGCATATAGTTTAGCTGCGGGTAATGCCATTTCAGCCAATTCTGGGTAGTCATAGCTATGTATAATATAATGGGCTATACCGGGATGATTTGGTTGATCAGGGAACAAGTGTTCCAATATTAATCCTGCTTTTCGACGGTTCTTGTATGTTTTATCAGAAAGATCAGCTGCTGAATTTAATGCTAGCGCATAAAAAATTGCGGCCTCATTATCATCAGGATATTTCGTATAGATGTCCTCCATCGCTTGTTCAAACTTTTTAATCCGAGTCTCGTGATCTAATTTATTCCAGTCCGTATAAAATGCAGCTATGGCTTCAACATATTCAGTTTCTTTCTCAGATTTATTTTTGATAGATCGTGCGATGTCTATAGCTTGCGAGCCTTTTGTCAAATTTTGAATTGTTGGCGGTCGCCACAAAGCATGAAAGTTGCACATTGCTACTCCCCAATATGCCATTGCGCATTCAGGATCTTTATCAATGACTTTTGCAAAAGCCTTTTCAGCCTCATCATACTCAAATGAATGCAGCAAAGAAACAGCTAGATTAAATGTATCCCTGGTTGAATTTCTGCATCCTAGCGAAAAACTAACCACTCCCAATGAGCTGCCACTGCATAAAATTATATCCCCCCTTATGAGTTCAATATTCAATAATTTAGGATCCGGTGAGTTGTTCGTATTTTGGCACCCTGCTATGCAAATGAAAGTAATCGAGAAATACAGTAATATTTGGATGGAAAATTTCATGTTATTTTGTCTTAAATGAAGGAACAGGGAAGTGCATGGGCTGACGCTAGTATGCATTACTTCATGATTGATCGATGATAAGATAGGAAGAAGAAGCGATATATTGGTATTGATGATGTGATCGATATGGCATTATCCCAATTTATTCATTAGAATACCGGCGAACTCAAGAACGTCCTGAAATTTTCCTTCTCACCGTAAGAATGCCTACGATTGCGAGGCAAAACCACAGTGGAGCCCATGAGTTCATTGGTTTTTTGACTTTCGCGACGAAAACCCAATGCATAAATTGGGTAAGGAAAACCACTGGATTCGTAAGAGAATCTTGCCCAAGCCAGGGAAATAGGCTCAAATGGGGATGAATTAGGCCAAAATGGGGTCTAAAACCAATCCATAGGAGTGAAAATCAGCAGATTAAGAGGTAGCTGTGGTTCACGTTTATTTGTTGTTGAAAAAATACTCTATAGTTCAAGGTCTAGATACTTAGTATAATTTATAATATTTGATTCTGCAACGACTAAAGTACCTTCCACCGAAATGGGCTTGCCAATCCAGCCTCCCTCGGATCCTCGCGCAGGCTTGGGAATCCCTCTCCGTACTGCCTCACACCATTCCGGAATTATTGGATGTCAGGTTAATCATCCCTTAAAGCCCTCACCGGATTCCCCATTGCAGCGCGCCCTGTATGAACGCTCACAGTGAGGATGGCGATCACAAACGCCAGCACAAATCCGAGAATAAAAATGACCGGACTAATGGTGATACGATCGGCAAAATTTTCCAGCCAGCGGGTCATGAGGTAGTAGGTGATGGGACTGAATATGAGGAAGGCTACAATCACCATTCGACCAAAGCTCTTGGAGAGGTGGTACATGATGTTTTGCACGGAAGCACCCAGCACCTTGCGAATGCCGACTTCCTTGATTTTCTTTTCGGTGGTGATGGCCGCGAGACCAAAGAGACCCATGCAGGCAATAAGAATCGCTAATCCAGCCATAATGGAAACGACGGCTCTCATCTGCTGATCAGATTCGTACATCTCCTGAAAATGTTCATCTAAAAAGGAATATTGAAACGGCCAATTGGGGACCATGCTGTTCCAGGTATTTTCAATATCGGCCAGGGCAGCGGGA
>CAJQNM010000330.1 GCA_905479665.1 uncultured Saprospiraceae bacterium | reverse complement strand
TACTCCAACCCCAAGGCATCTAGTCGCTCACGAATGATGGCCAGCATGGAGGTGAATTGGGAAAAGACCAGCACCTTATGCTCCGTTTCGATCTCTTTTATTTGATCCACCAGCGTATTTACTTTGATGGCCTCGCATTCTTTTTTCGGCAATGTCGCATCCACTAATTGTGGAGCGTTGCACATCTGCCGCAATCTGAGTAAACCTTCCAAGACTTTAAATTTGGAACGTTTGATGCCATCCCTTCCAATGGCCTGCTCTACGTCGCTGCGAATCACTTTAAGCAGCGAGTCGTACAAGCGGCGTTGTGTGGCTCCCATTTCACAATAGAGAATAGACTCAGTTTTGTCGGGCAGATCTTTGGCCACTTGCTCTTTGGTACGACGCAGCACAAAGGGATTGATCATCGCGCGCAGCGTATGCATTGCTTCTTCATCTGCCAGCGCATCAATCGGCTGGGCGAAAGTGTTGCGAAAATATTTCTGGGTGCCGAGAAATCCTGGATTAAGAAAATTCATCTGGGCATACAGATCGAAGGTGCCATTCTCGATCGGTGTGCCAGTCATGGTCAGTCGTCTTCGGCCCTGAAGCAGTCGCACGCTTTTAAAGCGTTTGGAGGTAGGGTTCTTGATCGCTTGCGATTCATCCAGAATTACATAGTTAAATGCCACTTCCTTCATTTCTTTGATGTCGCGCACGACCGTATCGTACGTCGTAATGATGCAATCTACTTTGCTCCAGTTTTCATCTTCGAGCGAACGTTGCGGCCCATGATGGATGTGATTGGTCAAACCGGGAACGAATTTCTCAATTTCAGCAGCCCAATTAAAAAGCAAACTACGTGGCACCACAACAAGGCTCATGCCTGCCTTGACCTGCTTCTGCTGCTTCAACAGCACCAAAACCTGCAACGTCTTGCCCAGCCCCATGTCATCTGCCAAACAACCACCAAACCCATACTCTTCCAAGAATCTGAGCCATTGGTAGCCAGACTTCTGGTAAGAGCGCAGTTTCGCTTTGACTCCGATCGGTAATCTGTATTTTTTGTTTTTGTCAAATGATGCCAGTGCCTGGTTTCTCTGATCGATCTCGGATCGGGTTATTTCGTCGATGTCCTCAAAAAGGTCATCAACCAGAGAGTAGCGCAGTTTATGAATGCGCAGTTCTTTGCCCGCTTTTTCACTGACTCGACTCAACTTGCGCAGCCGCTCGATCCATTTTTTTGGGAGGACGCCCAGCGAGCCATCTCCCAGTCGAATGTAGGGTTCGCTATCCTGCAGACTTTTTACCCAGCTTTCATATGGGATCTGTTCTTCACCAAATTGCAGAGACACTTTCACATCAAACCAATCCGTACCGGAGGAAATACTGCTCTTTAAGGTGGGGCGAGATTTGCTGTATCGGAAATTTTTTAAATTATCCCATCCAAATACTTCAATGCCGTGCTCCTTGCAATTTTCAAAGAAGGTTAAGAACCAATAGCCTCGCAAGAGTTCTACCCGTGGCAGAAACAAGAATTTCTGAGCAGGTATTTCTGAACCCCAGCTGTCATGCATTTGAGACAATTCTTCCCTAAACTCAGTATGAAGATCCTCATCCAAATAAACACGCACTTCCGATTGCGGCAGATACTGAACCAGATCCGAGTATAGTGAAAATCGAGTCGCATCATAATTTACCGAGGGTTCAAAAACAATATACTCACCAATCTCTTTCAGGAAGATCTCTTTCTTGCCCCCAGTCATTTGTTCCTCAGAAATCTCTGGCATTTCGACCGGACCAAAAGCGTGCAATTTCTTGATGAATTCCTGAATCGCTTTTTCATCTTTACGGATAAAGCGCACTCGATTTCGCCCTGCCACAAAGTTGAGAAATTCGCTCAGGCCGAGTGTTTTGAAAACATATGCATCTTCTCCAAAAACAGCCAGGAGGCTGGTGTGCCAGTTCACATCTGTAAGCTGATAGGTCCGCTCTCCCGCAATCAACTCTATGGAGACGACGCAAAAATCGTCGTCGACCTCCACCTTACTTAGTACTTGCAAGAAGTCTGGACGCAAGTGGAACAAGTGGAGATCTTTTTTTCTCACCGGCTGGTAAGCATACTGGTCCCTCGTATCGAAGTAGTGAAGCAAAGAGGTAAAGTCTGAAATATTTTTCTTAAGAAAAGCCAGAGCCTTTTGCAAATTCGGCTGGGTCTCTTTGAGTCGCTGCAACTCCGAAACCGGCCTTAGCACATTTAGATCCCAAAATCGAGCCTGAGGTTTTTCTTCAATAAAAGAGCTGAGTAGGTTTTTCTTCTTGTTGTACTTGCCCTCGATTATTTTAATCTGACCGTAATTATCCCATAGCATCGCATTGGCAAAAACTGATACGGTATTTAATATGTCATAATCATCTTGTTGTACCTCATCCGAATTTGGCACATCTAGCAGGTCTGCAAGTGCTGGATCGTCCTCCGGTTCACTAATTAATTCAGCACTATTCGGAAGCACATACAGGCCACCCATATCAATAAAAATATCATAATAAAGACCGATGTTCTCTTTGGACAGACCCAATGAGTCACTGAAGTAATCGAGAGCATCATCATAATCAAACGCCAAACCCTCTCGGAATTGGTCCAAAATCAGGAGCGTCTCTGGCAGATGAATGAGCTTGCCCAAATGACTGCACATGGTTTTCCGAACGACTTTACAGCTATTGCATTTTACAAAGATCAGTTCACCATCGAGTTTGATCTGTATAGCCTCTTCCATATCGCTTCCCATCGAGCCCCAAGCGCTACCTTGGATGAGGATTTCACCAGATCTAGTCAGGGAATGAATCGTCTCGCTTAGGCCATAGTGATAACCCGCTCTAAAGAACATGGATTTAGATTGCAACTGTTGCAAGCAAATTTCGGTCGGCAGACCATCAGGAAGTAGAAGCTGGCGGTATGCTCCGACCGAGCCGCCACCAAAAGCAGACTTCACCTGACTGAGCAGTTCTTTCTGCATCTCTTGCTGCACCAAATTGTTAGGATCTAGGCCCTCTCGAATAAGATGGATGACGAGGGCAGCTGCGTGCTTACAACTGGAGTAATAAGGGCATGTACAATCAATCCTCACAAGCACGTAGCTGGAATCAAACTGCACAATTGTTCTGTAAGGTCTAGTGCCGTGTACGACAGCACTGCATACTTGTTTATCTATGTGGACGTTTGTGACATCTCCACGATCATAAATACCTTCACCGCGAAAAATAATGTGAGGCTCGAATGAGTCTTCGAGCTCCCGTTCGAGTAAATTTTCAATTGATTGACGTATACGCATGCTGCGGGAAATTTACATATTTCCATGCTATTGCAAACACGTTTCGCTAGAGATTTCCGCTCCTACTACTCGCATACAATCTGAAGAAACCAGATCTAAAGAATATCTTGTGTGCATCATGCACGAAGATGGACAATCAGCGCAGGAAGTAGTCTTAGTCACCGGGGCATCATCGGGGATTGGCAAAGGTATAGCTACGTATCTGGCCGCAAAAGGCTATAAAGTATTTGGCACCAGCAGACGAGAGCAGGCTTCTACAGATTTTCAGTGGAAGGCTCTGGATGTGACCAATCGTACCTCCATCGAGCGCTGTGCGGGGGAGATCATGGCTGAGGTAGGTCGGATCGATATTCTGATTAACAATGCCGGCCTGGGCATGGTGAGCTCACTCGAAGAGGCCCCGCAGGAAAATGTCGAGCAACTCATCAACACAAACTTTTACGGCACGATGTGGCTCATCCAGGAAGTGATGCCCATCATGCGTAAACAAGGCCGTGGAAAAATATTCAACATTTCATCGATTGCAGGTTTGATGGGTCTACCTTATCGCTCCATCTATTCGGCCAGTAAATTTGCCATAGAAGGTCTGACTGAGTCGTTGCGTTGCGAGGTGGAAAAATTTGGAGTGCAGGTTTGCACCATCCAGCCGGGCTCTATCCGAACGGATATCAAAGGCAGCCGTGTATCGCACCTGCCCGAGGCATCACCCTACAACCCAGAGCTAAAATATGTGGAAAATACGATCAACCAAGAGGTCGAGTCTGGCATCGAAGTCAATGACGTAGCGACAATGATCGAACGCCTACTAAAAAAACAAAAGCTCCAACCAAAATATGTAGTTGCCAAACCCTTCCAAAAAATGGTGGCCAACCCATTGCGCAGATTACTCCCATCCAGCATTTTTGAACGCCTGGTAAAAGGCCACTATAAAATTTCTAAATAGTCGTTTGACCAGGCGATGAAGTACCCTGAAGTCCTGAACTACTTATATACCTCGTTGCCAGTCTACCAGAAGACCGGTGGCAAGGCGATAAAGATCGATCTGGGTAATATTCGAAAACTTTGTGCCGCCCTGGACAATCCTGAGAGAGATCTGCAAGTCATCCACATCGCGGGCACCAATGGCAAAGGGAGTGTCAGTCACATGCTGGCAGCAATACTGACCGAAGCAGGATATCGCACCGGCTTATACACATCGCCTCACTTCCTTGACTTCCGTGAGCGCATTCGGATAGATGGTGAATGTATTTCCCAAGAGGAGGTGGTCGATTTTGTGCTAAATAACAAAGAACTATTTGAAGAAATAAAACCCTCCTTTTTTGAGATGACTGTGGCCATGGCTTTCCATCATTTCAGAACAGAAAATATTGATTTTGCGGTCATCGAGACCGGATTGGGTGGTCGCTTGGATTCAACAAATATTGTAGATCCATTGGTCGCAGTGATCACCAATATATCGTATGACCATCAGGAGTTTCTGGGCGATACCTTGCAAGAAATTGCCGGTGAAAAAGCCGGTATAATTAAATCAAAAAAACCTACAATCATCGGCGTGCGCAACAAAGACTATTTTGCTGTGATCGAACAAGCCGCTTCCGACCAGGAAAGTATGTTGCGCGTCGCTGCTGAAGAAATCGAGATACATATCCTAGAACGAGACTCCGAGCGTATGCGTCTTGCTTTGCACACTGATCTTGCGGGCTTGCCGACAATATTATCCGTTCCCTTTTCAGGAATTTACCAAACTGAAAATCTGGCGACTGTCTTATGCTGCATCGATCAATTAAGAAAAACAGCTGGCTTAATAATTACGGAAGAAAATATTTCGGTCGGATTAGAATCACTTGGTCGAAAGAATTATTTTCCGGGGCGGTGGCAATTACTGCAAATGGATCCCAAAGTAATTGCCGATAGTGCGCACAATTTGGCAGGCGTAAATCGACTCTTAGATAATATCGCCCAAGAGCCCTATCAGGACTTACATTTTGTCATCGGCTTCAGCAAAGGCAAGGATTTTGGTGCCATCTTAGATCGCTTTCCCAGCGATGCCCATTTCTATTTTTGCTGTGCCCGCATTCATCGAGCTTTGCCCCTGAAGCAACTGCGTGCATACAGCGAGGAAAACAACCTATCTGCCGAGTTTCACGAGGAGGTCGGATCTGCTTTTCATGCGGCACTTGCCCAGGCAAATCCCAATGATCTTATCCTGATCACAGGGAGTATTTTTGTCGTTGCTGACTTAATGATGACTGAGGACTTGTGACTGGACGCGATTAGAGCCCTCCCGATTATTGCACTCTGAAATTCACCGTAATGGTGCCACATTGCTTGTCTACCGAGCTTTTGCTAAAACGGAACTTCTTGGCGCTGGCGATGGCAATATTAACCAGCTCGCTGTCTGCCGTGGTCGACCCCTTTTGAGTAAAGCGGGGAGGCTCTGAAACGTCTCCGTTCTTGTCTACACAAACTCTCACGACCACCACTCCGGTCTTTTGCGAATTGTCCTTGATTTTCGGCACAAACAAGACACCTCGATCACCGAGACCTCCACCCACCATGCCTGAGCCAGTGCTCACTCCTTCGAGCTTCCTGGCATCTGGGTCACCATCGGGGTCTCCTTGATTTCCTGGTTTGTCCGTTTTGCCCTTGCCACTGCCAAAAACATCTCCAAATTGTTTTTTAGCGGCTTCGTACTCGGCTTTCTTTTTTGCTTCAGCATCTGCTTTTGCTTTGGCTTCTGCCTCCGCTTTCTTCTTAGCTTCTGCTTCTGCCTGGGCTTTTTCCCTAGCTATCTTGGCTTTACGAGCATCCTCGCGAGCCTCTTCTTTTTGGCGTACTTCTTCCTCCTTCTGTTTCTGAATAGCAACCTCATCGGGCTCGTCCGTGGTAACCACTTCTTCGGGTAGTTCTTGGGTGGGAGGAGTTTCCGTCTCCTCAATCGCTTCTTCTACCACTTCTTCCACGACCTCTTCCACTTCTTCTTCGACCTCTTCCACTTCTTCTTCGGCAGCAGCCTCCTCGGCTGGTGGTTGAGGTTCTACATATTCCTCCTGTTGTGTATCTGGGCTGTCATCACCACTGCCCATATCGGGAGCTCCAAAACTGACCAACACACCCTGCTGTCCAGGAGGTGGATCCTCATAGCTGAGAAAAGGTAAGAGAGCCAGTAGCAATAGCACAGCATG
>CAJQNM010000329.1 GCA_905479665.1 uncultured Saprospiraceae bacterium | reverse complement strand
TCTTTTTTATAAAGTAAATGCGTCATTGCTCCTGCATGACTTACAGAATGAAGCGTCCCCTTTATTACTACTCGATCATAACATCCCAAGGTCCCTTGGATTTTCGACTTGTATTTTTCCACAAACTTATTCCTCATCTTCTCAAGATAGCCCTTTTGCTATCTTTATGGTACTGGCTCTGCCAGGTTAGGGACCGGCGAAAAATAACTTACCGTTTTGATACGGCCCCTTTTATCACCATACTTCGTTACTCAAAGCCTTGGGTAGCTGGGCTATCCTCGGTTTTCGTGCCTTGTCTGGTGGCAAAATTGGCTCGCCTGAAATCAGAAACTTATTATTCGTCGGCCCCTTAGGCCGACAATGAGCAAGGACTTATAGAATTTTGACATCAGTAGATGCGACAATTTTTCCATGGTTTGATCACCTTACTTTTCTCGCTTAGCGGGACCTTTATTTGCATCACCGATGTCAATGCCCAAGATGTGAAAGCGTACCAAATATATACGGATCAGGGAAAGCGCACTTCGTACCGGAAGATGCTCAAGAAGATCGCCAAGAGTGAATTGATTCTATTTGGTGAAAGCCATGATCTGTCGCTTGTTCATTGGCTGGAATTGAAGGTTTTGGAATCTTTGGCCGCAGACACAGATTTGGTCTTGGGATTAGAAATGTTTGAGGCAGACGAGCAGCAAGACCTCGATCTTTTTCAAGCTGGAGAAATCAGCCAAGATCAGCTGGGAGAGAAAATCACCTTATGGTCGAACTACGACACGGACTATCGACCGATCGTAGACCGCGCGATAGCACTCGGTTTGAACGTAGTAGCGACCAATGCTCCGGAGGAGATACCGCGCGAGGTTTTTCGGGATGGATTTAGTGTACTGACATCCCTGCCCGATGATGTCAAAGGATTGTTGCCTTCTATTCCCATACCTTACGATTCCAGGTTGCCGGGATATCAAAAAATGTTGGACATGGCCCATGGCGATATGAATACCGAAAATTTTCCCAAAGCTCAGGCGATTCGAGATGCTACTATGGCTCACCACATCGTGCGCTATGTGGATGATCACAAGGTGTTGCATCTCAATGGCTCTTATCACTCCGATTTCTATGAAGGAATTTGCTGGTATATCAGGCAATATCGACCTGCGACGACGATATCGACCATTTCAACGGTGACCCAAGAAGATATCTCAAGCTTATTGCCTGAGCATGAACACAAGGCGGACTTCATAATCTGTGTGCCGGAGCAAATGCCACGTAGTTATCACAGTCAATTTTAATCGATGTCAAAGCTCAATTTCTGGCTAAAACTTATTCTTGTTGTCCTGCTGTTCGGGCAGTCTGATCGCATATGTGCTCAAATCAGCATCCCGACCACCTACGAACTTAAGACAGGAAGAGAGGCCGCCATCATCACAGCTGGAGCTATACCGATGGGATTTAGCATCATGCTCACAAAGCGAAAACCTATCCTATCGGTAGAATCAATTGAGGCCTTAGACGCAAGCGGTATTTGGGGAATCGATCGATGGGTGACGAAAAATTACAGCAGGACTGCTCATCGCATGAGCAACGGATTGCTCTTCAGCTCGTTTGCATTGCCTCTTGCACTTCTTGCTGATCAGCCGGGTAGAGATGAATTTGGCAAGGTAGCCTTGATGAGCTTTGAAGGTTTATTGGTGGCCAATGGCATAGGTAATCTCACCAAGCATCTCGTACGCCGGGTTCGACCCTATGTTTACAATCCGGAAGTGCCGATGCAAGAAAAACTGCAGGCCAATAGTGACCTGTCTTTTTTCTCTGGGCACACCTACAACGTGTCATACATGTACTACCTCACGGCAGCACTCTATGATGACTTCCACTCGTCGAGCAAAGCAAGACCATTTGTGTGGACTACAGCTGCCATCGTGCCAGCCATCCAGGGTTATCTACGGGTACGGGCAGGAAAGCACTTTGTCACCGATGTCGTAGTGGGATACTTAGTGGGAGCAGCAGTCGGGTTAGTTATTCCCAGCTTGCACACCTTTTGAAAAAGAGATTTGGCGTTGATTTTGACGCTCGATATCCCGGATCAAACATTGTACGTAGAGGAGGAGGTTTTCCCCCCTTTTCCGGTCCAATCGGTATGAAAAAATTCACCTCTCGGTTTGTCCAGTCTTTCGTAGGTGTGCGCACCAAAATAATCTCTCTGAGCTTGCAAAAGGTTGGCGGGGAGTCGCTCAGAGCGATATCCATCGTAGTAGGTTAGTGCAGAAGCCAAAGCCGGTACTGGAATGCCATTGGCAATGGCAGTGCCCACTGCGTTTCTCCAGCCCCCTTGGGCTGCTTCTACCTTTTTCTCAAAGTAATGGTCAAGTAGCAGATGCGCTAGATCTGGATTTGTTGCGAAGGCGTCCTTGATCTCCTTTAGAAAAGCCGATCGGATGATGCATCCACCTCGCCACACCTGTGCGATGCCGCCATAATTTAATGCCCAACCATATTCGTTTGCGGCTTCACGCATGAGTACAAAGCCCTGCGCGTATGAGACAATCTTGGAGGCAAATAGTGCATTGCGAATGTCTTCAATAAATGCCTCCTTGTCTCCGGTGAAAACTGGTTTTGGCCCATCCAGAATTTTAGAGGCTGTGACTCGTTCTTCCTTTTGTGCGGAGAGACACCTTGCAAAAACAGCCTCACCGATGAGTGTGAGCGGTATGCCCAGGTCCAATGCGGTAATGGCGGTCCATTTTCCAGTACCCTTCTGCCCGGCGGTATCCAGAATTTTCTCCACCAGGGGTTCGCCATTTTCTTCATAGGCCAGGATTTCGCTGGTGATTTCGACCAAGTAGCTATTAAGCTCGCCTTCATTCCAGGTTTTAAATACCTCATGCATTTCCTGAGCCGACATTTGGAGCAGCACTTTCATGATGTAGTAGGCCTCACAAATGAGCTGCATATCTCCGTACTCGATGCCGTTGTGTACCATCTTTACAAAATGGCCAGCCCCGTTTTCACCGATCCAATCACAACAAGAATCTCCATTTACCTTGGCCGAAATACTTTGCAAGATTGGTTTAACACTTTCCCAAGCGGCCTTTGAGCCGCCGGGCATGATGGATGGACCATGCAAGGCACCTTGCTCGCCTCCGGAAACGCCAGTGCCAATGTAGTACATGCCTTTACTCTCGAGAAGAGCGGTACGACGATTAGTGTCAGGAAAATGGGTGTTGCCTCCGTCGATGAGCGTATCGCCTGGATCAAGCAGCGGGAGCAGCTCGGCGATCATACCATCAACCGGTTTGCCCGCTTTAATCATCATCATGATCTTGCGCGGTCTTTCGATCGAGCCTATGAAATCGGCGAGATCTTCATTGCCAATAAAGTTCTTTCCTTGACCTCTCCCCTCGACAAATCGTTGCGCAACTCCTTCCTCAACTCCGGGTACGGTGCGATTGTAAACCGCAACAGTAAATCCTTTCGACTCCATGTTCAAGGCCAGATTTTCGCCCATTACGGCCAGGCCGATCATTCCTATGTCTGCTTTTTCTTTCACAATTATTTGGAAGATTTTGAATTACCTAATTTAATTTAAATTAAAACGGCCCCGGTATGCCCATAATCCGATCGCGGGATTGGAGATGTAATAAATATTTTCGCCATCGGGCAAGGTGTTTGGGCCATCTTTTAGCAGTGCAGGATCATATTTTTTGAGCATGGTCGGGAGGTCTGCATAATTATAATGTACCTGTTCTACTTCTGCCTTTGTCAAATGGCCGGGGCAATAGGTTATGCTAAATCGACCCTCGCTACTCGAATGCATGAGATGGGCTGCGGCACTTAGGTTGTCACGAAGTTCTTGCTGCTGGTCAAGTGCTTCAAGTGTTTTTGGAGTGCCACAGTAGCCGTATTTTCGAATTAGTCGATCGATTTCTTTGTCTTCACCAAATTCTCTTAGGCCGGGAGCAAGAACAATTAATTCTCCTTGATCGGCCATCGCCAGTCGAGTGCGGTAGACGCTCTTATTACCGAGCCAAGTTGTTTTAAATTCTGCAGGATCAAGATAAACGACAACCTTCTTGAGGGGTTGCTCCAATAAAATAAAATTCACCTTCAGTGATAATTCTGCCGCTTTTTCAAATACCTCAACTGAATTACCAATAAAAAGCCCTCGAGTCACTAGTTGACCATCATTATTTAATGCGACAACCGTCAAGATATATACGACCGGTAGATCCTGGATAAAATTATCCGAAGCATAGTTTAGAATATCTCTTACCGGATTGTCGGCCCTTCCTAAAATATTTTCAATGCCATAAACTGCTCCAATAAAATGGCTTTCATTAATTCCCTTTGAGCCACCCGTTCCGACAAAGAGATTTTTATTGTAATTGGCCATGCCCATCACTTCGTGCGGCACAACCTGCCCGATCGACAATATTAAATCATGACCACCGTGACAGACCAGTTTATTTAATTGGGCAGGCCATTCGGTGTCGATCAGCCCGTCGGTTATTTCAGACACCTTGGGTCCAGGTATCACTCCAACGGTCTCAACATCGTTTCTCCAGTCGTGTACTCGAAATAGATCGTGCGGAACACCGGCGTACATTCGGTCGATTTCGTCAGTAGTCATCGGTGTGTGCGTGCCCAGAGCAGGCAATATATCAATTAGACTTTCGCCATAATAATCGTAGAGATGGGTGGTGATTTCGCCTGCACCGGAGTGAAGGCGGGTGATGTCTGGCGGCACGGCTAACACTTTTTTACGGTCGCCCAACTTGTCCATGGTCGCATAAATGGCTTGTCTGATTTCATCAGCAGTTAGTGCGGTAGTTGCGGAGCCTGTCTCAAAGTATATCATGCTCGATAATTACCTCTTTACCCGAGCATTGCCTTCCCAAATACTCCAGACCATTTCTTCGCCAGACGGTCGAGCATAGTCAGTGAATAGTGTGGTGGCGAGTGCTCCGGTAGCCCATCCAAATTGAATCCACTTTTCAGCGTTCCATCCTTTTAGTATACCATAGAGCAGACCACCTACAAATCCATCTCCCCCTCCGATGCGATCATAGATTTGGATACTACGTGGCTCGACCACCTGCCAATTTTCGCCGTGGAGCATGATAGCACCCCATAGATGCTCGTTTGCGTTGACTACTTCTCGAAGAGTAGTGGCAAAAACGGAGGCATTTGGGAAGGTCTGCTTGACCCTTCCGATCATCTCCTTAAACCCGTCAATTTTCGATTGCAGACCTTCACCACCTGCTTCAGGACCGGGAATACCAAGGCACAGCTGAAAGTCTTCCTCGTTTCCAACCAATATATCTGCGAGTGATGCAATTTCCGTGAAAATTTTCCGGAGTTCGTCATGCCTGCCTTTCCAGAAGGAAGCTCGGTGGTTTAAATCATAGGAGATGAGAGATCCGGATTTTTTTGCGGCTCGAGCGATTTCCAGGCAAAACTGACTTGTCTCTGTAGATAGGGCACCGATCAATCCCGAAAGATGCACGATTTGTACGCCCTCTTCCTCAAAAATACGTTTCAGATCGAAGTCTTTGTGATTGAGCGTACGGCCCACTTCTCCAGCTCGATCGTTATGCACGCGAGGTCCGCGCATGCCAAACCCGCTGTCTGCAATATTGATCTGATGACGATGCCCCCATGGCCCACCTTGCTCTTCTTCCGGGCCTTCAAAGTCTATGTGTCGTGCACTCAGATCACTCTTGATAAAGTCAGCAATCGGACTGCCTTGCACAAATGTGGTCAGGACTTTCACAGGTAGACCCAGAAAGGAAGATACGCTCGCCACATTTGACTCGGCACTTGTGGCGTGCATCCTAAATAGATCGCTGCTATAAACAGGCTGCCTTGCTGCAGGTGTAATTCGAATGCCCATGCTGGTAGGGACCAACATCGCATACTTGCTGTTTTGCTTCAATGGTAAACTCATACTCTCTTTGTTAGCCAGCGAAAGAAGCATTAGCTGCGCCTTTCGTTCTGAATTTTTGATTCAGAAGCAAATAAAGAAAATAATCTTACCTACCTACTATCCGTTGACAAAAGTCAACAGCCAAAGAGTAGCAAATTTTAAAATGAAAGTAATCAGTGTTACGATGCCACTTTCTCGAAGTTATCTTCAATGAATTTTTTGCCATCCCATTTGCCTAACCATTCGCACACTTTCTTCTTGCGCTGGTAGCTCTGGAAGGTATGAACGGCCTCTTCCTTCTTTATTCGCTTGATGGTAATATTGGAGTTGAAACCGTTCTTAATATTGAAATAGTAAATTCCTTTCGCGTAATCAAAACGCTTTGTGCTCATCCTTGGCATAACAACACTTTCTTTAATTAGACATTAAAATCAGAAGCTTTCCGGCTTGCTATAAAAAACACTAAATACATGGCTGAGTTCTGGGTAGTCACTGGATCCAAGTAAAGGATCGGCAAAGATAAGGAAAATTGTCGACTTCTGTGGTTAGGCTGGTTCTAGTTCGCGTGCTTTCTTTGCCTTGGGCGTATCTCTTAACTCTCTTGAAGTCAGCATCTTATTCTGCTCCGGGTCCCAGACTTTCAATTTCAAACAGCGCACGATCTCTCTCGGATGGAGTGAAGTAATCTTGGCGTTTTGAAACTCTTCTACTTCTCGAAAGGCCTCGGGCAGTCGGTAAAAAGGAATCCGTGCATTAAGATGATGGATGTGGTGATAACCGATGTTTCCTGTAAACCAGTGCATCACTGGGTTCATTTTCATGTAACTCGAAGAACTCAATGCGGCCTTAATATAGGTCCATCCGTCTTTGTCGGCAAATGTAACTCCTGGAAAATTGTGTTGTGCATAAAACAAGTACGATCCGCTAGCTGACGCAAGCAAACTCGGTAAAAGGAAAGCCATCAGGAATGTTTGGAATCCAAAAAAGACCCAAGCCGCTGCCCCAATAGAAAAGTGAAAAACCAAGCTTAGTAAGCTGTCCCAGTGTTTTTTAGGACTTGCCATGAATGAACGTAGGCACATCCCAAAAATAAAGGCCACGAAATATCCCATTGCGATTGCCAGAGGATGACGAATAAACAGATAGATGCGTCTTTCTCTACTTGGTGCTGACAGAAATTTATCCTTTGTGACGATCGGAAAAGAACCGATGCTTGATGTGTAGAGCTTTGAGTTGTGCTTGTGATGGTAATCGTGTGAGCGCCTCCAGATGCTTATTGGTGCGAGGATGTACAAGCCAAATAAACCAAACCACACTTTGGCCAGCCAAGACTTTTGCAGAATGGATTTGTGCACGTAATCATGGTAGAGAATAAACATCCTCACCAGCGTCAAGCCACCGATGATGCTCAACGGCAATCTCACCCAAAAGCCATCAAGTAGATAAAGGGCGCTAAAAACCAGCGCTAGTACCATCGCGGTAGAAACGCTGTAAAGCCAACTGCTCGGGCGGTGTTCCTTGGCATATGGCCTCGTAGCCAGGATAAGTTGTTTGCCTTCTAACACACCTCTAAATTAATCATTCCTACTGAGGGCACCTCTAAAAACCCTGCTTTGGTTGGTAACTTGTTCCCAAAATACTCACTTAGCCCTGCTAAACTCCGTTTTTGGTGCCTCGTATCTGACAAAAATTCCTGCGTTATCATTTCAAATAGGGCTATGAGAGATGTTCTTTATTTCTTTTGTGCTTCCACCGACGATGTGACCAGAGCCAAATATCAGGCTGCGATTTGATGTCAGATTCAAGCCGCTGCGCAAATAGCCGCGTGATCTCATGCTCAGAAATTGTCGTAGGATCTTCAACCAATGTTTCGGCAATGACTTCATAGTGCCCACGTCCTTTCCGCACTGTCCCTACGTAAACAATTGGGTAGCCTAGATGTTTGGAAATTTTAGACATACCGGCAAAAAAAGCAGTTTCGCGATGTAAGAAAGAAACCCAATGAGCATGCTCCGGAACAGGTGACTGATCGGCAATAAAGGCGGTGGCATCCACTTTCTTTCTATTGGCTAGAATACTCCGCATGGCCGTTTTCATAGGGTAAAGACCGTTGCCAAGGCGAGAGCGCATATGATGGACGAGGCCATCGTATTGTTTGCTTTTCAAGGGACGATAGATGATGGAAAGAGGATGGATCGGATCAACAGCAAAACGTGCACCCGCCCATTCCCAGTTGCCGAAGTGGCCCATTGCCACGATGATACTCTTGTCTTCTTTGTAATATTTTCGGAAAACACCAGCAGTATCAAAAGCCACCCGATCTTTGATTGCAGCGGGGCTGATCGTGAGTGTTTTTAGGGTCTCCAAGCCAAGGTCTGTGAGATACCGATAAAATTTACGTGCCAGACGCTGGATCTCAGCTTGGTCTCTCTCCGGAAAGGAATCAGCGAGCTGGAGCTGAACCAGATCACGTCGATAACGTATCACGTAGTAAAGCAGAACGAAGAGTAGGTCGGAAAGCAGGTACAGCATCCGAAAAGGAAGCAATGCGATCAAGTAGAGGATAGGAAGAAGGAAATAGTAGCTAATCTTGCTCATGATCTGGCAGGCTTGCCATCTTTTTCTTGCTACTCGCTTGCTTTTTGCTCCAAGAAGAGTGATCTAAAAGGCATGGCAGACCAGCCACATAGACCAGCCAGTAAGGCCGGTATGAGCATGGAAAGCAGTAAAACGACCGTACCGGGCAGGCCTTGAAAGACCGCTCCAATTTTTGCGGCTAAGAGGCCTTCGTTCTGGAAATTTACCATTCCGATGCACGCCAGATTAAGTGCAGCAATTCCGAAAAAACTCATAAGAAAACCATTTCCTTTGCTTGCCAAGGCAAGTGGCACAAGAAAAGATGGCAGGGCAAATGTCCACCATGCTATCGGTGACAATAAATAGCTCAGGCCCGTAACGAGTAGTATTCCGATCAGGGTCTTAGTCATGAGGATGCATCTTTAGTGTCCACATAT
>CAJQNM010000328.1 GCA_905479665.1 uncultured Saprospiraceae bacterium | reverse complement strand
ATCCTCTAGCCTATCAGTTTGAAAATGGTTTGCCACGTGCCTACCGGGGACTGCTGGGAAGCCGAGCTATTTACGACAATCCATACTGGACGATCTATAAGAATTTCATGACCGACGATGTAAACCGCTTTATGGGGTTTGCCCAATTGGACTATGAGGTGATCAAGGGATTGACCCTTCATAGCAGACTTGGAACAGATACGTACAGTGATTTTCGAAAATTTAGAAATGAAATTGGCTCAGGTACACTGCCGGCAGGACAAGTGGTTAATCATGCCATCAATAGCCGTGATCTCAACCTGGATCTTTACGGTACATTCAACCGTGAACTCAGCAAAGATTTACGGTTGGACGCGACCCTCGGATGGAATCTCTATCGCAACAACGTCGATAATCGTAGAGAAGATGGCCAAGGTCTCGCATCTCGTGATTTCTTTAATGCGGCCAGTGCTAATTCCTTCAGTGTGGTTGAGCGGCCTACTGATCGACGCCTTTATGGCCTCTATGGAGACTTAAGGTTTGCCTACAAGGATGAGCTTTTCCTGAACCTGACGGGAAGAAATGACTGGTCCTCAACGTTGCCGCAGAAAAACAACTCTTTTTTCTACCCGGCAGTGGCTTTGGGCTGGGATGTGACCAAGACATTAGATATAAGCGGAAATACTCTTTCCTATTTCAAACTGCGTGCGTCTTACGGAAGGGTCGGAAACGATGCACCCTTTGGCTTGACGACAACCGGTTTTGCCCAGGCGAGAGTCAGGGATGGTTGGACGAGTCCGAACGGAGTCATCTTCCCCGCACTGGGCACCAATTCATTTATTCCCGATGGGACCTTGGGCAACGAAGAACTCCGACCTGAATTTACCACCACCATCGAAGTAGGTGCAGATTTAAGATTTTTCGACAGTAGGTTGGTGGCAGATATTACCTATTACCATGCCCTATCTGAGGATGTGATTAATCTGGTGGATATTTCGCGTAGTACGGGATTTACCCAACGGGCGATCAATACAGGAGAAATTGAAAACCAGGGAATTGAAGCGGTATTGAGTGGAGAAGTCATTCGTAGAAATGATTTTTCTTATTCCGTGGGATTAAACTTTAACGCCTACACTTCAGTTGTTAATAAAATTGCTCCCGGGCTAAATGTGATTACGATCGATCCCTTTGGAACTCAGCGTATCCAGGTCGGCGAATCGTATGGCATTTTTCATGGTACTCGATTCTTACGAGACGATCAGGGGCGCATGGTGATTGATCCCAAAGACGGGATGCCGCTGCAAGATCCTGTTGATGGAAAGGTCGGTGATCCCAATCCAGACTGGACTCTTGGATTTAGAAATAGTATCACCTATCGTGATTTCAGTCTATCCTTTTTATTCGACATCAAGCAAGGTGGAGATGTCTACAATGGGACCTCAGGAGTACTTAATAATTTTGGAGTAGGTATTGAGACGTTGGATCGCAATGATCTGGTGGTTTTTCCGGGTGTACTTGCTGATGAAAACGGGAATCCGACGTCGACCATCAACACCATAGAAGTAGTGAAAGGTGGTACGGATGGCGGGACTAATTTCTATCAAAATTATGGTTTTGTAAATCTGGATGAACTCACGGTGCAGGATGGCTCTTACATCAGGTTACGTGATATTAATCTCAGCTACAGCTTGCCTAGCCGCATCTTCGAAAACAGTGCAATAAAGGGTATGAATGTGACACTGAATGCACGTAATGTTTTCCTCATCACCGATTATACCGGTATTGATCCCGAGACCAACTTAACCAGTGATGCGAGCAACGTTTTCGGTTACGATTATTTCAATAACCCTAATACGCGTAGTTACGGAGCCAAAGTAAATATTTCATTCTAACAGAAAAAACTATGAAGAAGCTACATAAATTCAGCATTATTCTTTCGGTTATCGTATTGGTTTCATGTGATTTTGATGACACCAATATTAATCCTGCTCTCCCATCAGATGTATCCGCGCAAGCCATTGTTCCTGCGGCACAGGCAGGGTTGGCTTTTGCCATTGGAGGGGAAGCAGTGCGCATCAACGGATTGTTCATGCAACAATTCCAGGGAATCAATGCACAACAATTTGATAATTACAAATATCTGGTCAAGTCCAGCGATATGGATGGCATTTGGCGTAGATTATACCAAAGCTCCCTCAATCCCTTGGTTACCGTCTTCCGTAAGGCAGATGATGATGGATCAAATCATACCGTGGCAATGTCAAAGATTTTGATCGCTCTTGGAATCGGTCATTTAGCGGATATGTTTGGAGACGTGCCTTACACTGATGCATGGCAGGGATTGGAAAGTAATTTCTTCCCTACCTACGATTCTCAAGAACAAATATATGCCACTATCCACAGCCTACTTGACGAAAGCATTGCCTTGTTAGAGGGTCCTGCCGGTGATGGGATACCTCTTGGTGGAGAAGACGTCATGTATGCAGGAGATGTATCGGCCTGGACCAGTGCAGCGTATACGCTCAAGGCCAAATATTACCTACATACCTCCAAGATAAATGAGCAGGCCTATGCTCTGGCCTTGGAGGCCCTGGAAAAGGGTATTTCATCCAATGGCGGTGACCTTCAATTTGTATTTGGAAGCAGCAACAACGAGGCCAACCCTCAGTATCAATTCACACAGGATAGAGGTGGAAACATCAATATTGATCCCTACTTCTTCAATTTATTGATTGATCTTGATGATCCTCGTAAAGGCGCATTTCTTAACCCGAGCGCCGCGGCTCCTTCTGGATTTAATACCAATTTCAATTCAGGTACTTTTTATACCAAGATTAATTCACCGGTGATTTATACCAGCTATGCAGAAGCAAAATTTATTGAGGCAGAGGCATTGTTGATGGGCCAAGGTGATGTTTCCGGGGCAGAAGCTGCTCTGGCCGAAGCTATTGCTGCCTCCCTGCAGAAAATTGTTGGAAACGTTGATCAGGCCTATATGGATACGCATAGCGATTTAGCAAGCCTATCAGACAGTGAGGCGCAGTTAGAAAAAATTATCGGGCAGAAGTATATTGCGCTATATTCTCACGGTTTAGAAAACTGGACTGACTATCGTAGAACGGGTTATCCGTCAATTACCCCAGTTGAAGATGGAAACAATGCCTTTAATAATAATGGTGAGGTACCTCGTCGGCTGCCCTATCCCCAAACGGAAATCGACCTTAATGAGGGCAATATACCGATCGTATCCCCAGATTTTCAGGATAGATTTTGGTGGGACCTCTAGATAAACTCAAAGCTCACTTTTAAGCTATGAGAAATACCAGTTTTCAATAAGTGCACATCCATTGGCAGGATGCCGAAGAGCATTCCTGCCGTCATCATGATGTGCATTTGTTGGAACTTATCAAGGAAGGCGAGATCCGCAGCTGCGACAGTCAAGGTAGGTGCGGCTATACCAGCAGAAGAGAATTGGGACTGTCTTGCACCAAGATGCGTACAGAGGACAAACATAAGGGCAGACTTATAACCTCGTGAGTCATGGCATCAATCAGACTGAACGGGCCGATCTGATCAACCAAGTCTACGGCACAAATCTGAAGTATCATGCCGTTTCTGAGTAGGCTCACTAGTGAGAAAATACGACTGTCGATATCGTCCAGAGAGTTGCTGTTCAATGGTTTACGACGAGGTCAGGATGTCTTATTCCCTGTGATTGATATTGAGAATGTTGAACTCCGAAGGTGAGAAATGGGTCTATTTAACCTAAAGAAACATTGATATACTTCAGATCGAGGGACACACCAGGGGATCAACGATTGTTTATCCTCGAAATACTTCGAGACCGCAGTAAAAGTGCGACATCTTTTTGTTGATAAACCGTAAAGATGATCAAGCTTCACTACATATTAGAGTAATATTTAATGTGTTGCATGTGAGAAATCGAAACTAGACCCGTATAGATCAGTTTGCTTTTACTATATTCAAAATATAGAAAATTTCGCAATATGAGATTGATTTATATTTTGTTGATTTTCAGCCCACTAACTTTGTTTTCGCAGGTACCAACGGCTGAGCTGTTGGTTTTGATACACAATGTTACAAACGCTGATATGAACAGCATCACCACTCCTTTTGAAGGTTCACTTGCATATAGTTTGGACGACAGTACGATCTATGTGTTCGACGGATCCATTTGGGCTTCGCTGAAAGGATTCAAACCGCAACTTGTAGAAAACGAGCTGTACTTTGAAGATGATGATTACCACTACGTTTCGCTGCAAATAGAAACGACCGACTATTTGGTCAAAAGATATGCTAAGGACGACATAAATGACGAAGGAGAAGCTTCTGGAACAGGTGCGCAACCAACTGACTTGGTTACTATTCAGGGATTGACCTTTAATTGATCTTTGTCATGAAGCGATTGATCACTACTAGTATTTATTGTTTGTTACTTGGCTTTAGTTGTCCCCTATTTGCCATTTTCAATTTAAATGGTACTAATATAATACAGACTGGTGCTGATCTAAATTTGGTTGGCTTAGCGGGTGTAGCGGGTGTAACTGTATCTTCTCAGAATGGAATTGACGTATATAATATTGGAAATAGAAGGTTGATCATACGAGGAGATCTAATGATAGATCCTGAACTGGAAATGCTCATAATAGGCTACAACACAGGTGAATTGATACGTGTGGAGAATTTCGGTCAGCTAACTATAGGCAATGCCATAATGCAAAATGGATATACCCGGTATAGCATTGGAACAGCCATTTTCCTAGAAGATTTTCCTGATGGATTCACCAATAGGGTTAGTTTTTACAATAACTCTTCCTTGACATGGAATGGAGGAACAATTTCAATTGCTGCCGGGAAATTTGGATTTTATGGTGATAATGTCACTGTTCGGATTAATAGTACTAATGCCAAGCTTATATATAGAAGGCAAGACCCTCAGAACCAAATCAGACAAGAAACCGATGATTTTATCAGTACCGGATTTACCTTTATAAATGGAGACTTCACAATTGTCGGAACTGGTCAACAATTGAATGGATATTCACCAGAACATGCTACAGGTTCCTTAGCATTTAGTGGTGGTACCCCGAACGTAGATGTAACAATCAGAGCATATGAAGGGGGTGATCAAGGCAATAATGACATTAAACACTGGCAGGGTGGCCGGCCTATTTTGATAAATTCAAAAACTGGTTCACAATTGAACTGCGGTCCACACATTGCGGGCAGTGGCTCTTCTTATGGCGTAGCTCTTGTATATCAGGAGTTTTCGGTTCACTTTTCAGAATCTGATGGATCTGCGATTGAAGGAGCCAGATACTTTATCAGGGATACAGATAATGGAGGGAGAGAAACCTATAACAGAGAAGGACATGTGGTTAATAACCAACAAGACTTCACCTATAGCTTAATCTCTGATGCCACTGGCAATACAATTACTCAGCAGCTTCTATTAGCTGCAAATATCGCAAATGCTGGAAATGGGGATGCCATCAATACAGGTAACTATGCCTGGGACTATAGGGGCAAGAACAATGACAATACAGATTTATTCGATGTGCACGCCTGGGCTTTTGGATATGACTATTCTGTGGTATCTGATTTTGAGTTTAAGGGTGTGGAGGAAAAAAACATCAGTTTCATTTTGATTGAAGACCAAAACATAACCAGTGCAAATGAAGTCGATGCGCTGGCTATCACTGGTATAGCTTTAATGCATGACGCAAATGATGACAGCGGAACCATCACTATTTCTGAGGAACGTACACTATGCGACGTCTATGATTTCATTAAGGCAAACAAATTGACTAATCTGGAAGAACCATCGATTTCCTCTTTAGCAACTCAGGTGAGCGGAGGCACGCTTAATATCGGTAACTATCAATTGGTACTTGCTGCTGGATCTACATTAAAGCCATGCGACAAATTTGAAAAGATCGTATCCGATGTAGTATCATCGATTGATGATCCCGATGAAAATATTGCGGTGGCTTTGACGGATCCAGATGGAACCTATAAGTTGGTTAGACTTATTGGTCTAGAGAATGCCAATGTTGAAATTGTTAACGCGGGTACGGGGATGGTTTTAACTCAAGAAAACAATTTTACCGGAGAACTTAACTATGTCGTTGCGCCAGGTGTTGCAGATAGCCTAACTGTTATAGTTGATCGGGATGGATATACAACTTGGGCTGCTGATGTTGATTTAAGTACAGCCGATGTATTTTCGTTTATCGTAGTGCAAAGTGAGAAGGTTGGAGATCCCTGCACTTTGAGCAATCAAGAGTTGGAAATATATTTGTTGCAAAAAATACTATCAAAAAATCAGTTGATACAAACATCAGTTAATGAGAATACTAATCCAAATATTACCATAGACGCCATTGTGCAAAATATGGCTACCAGGTGTACTGCTGAGAAGCAAGAAGAAATGATATTCTTATTGCAAAAGATCCTGTCAAAAACACAGGCAATTCAGGAGCAGCTATTTCACAATCATTAATGAGTAGCAAAGGGACTGTAGGAAAATGACTTCCGCGACTAATACTGTTTTTTTTGCCTGCCGGCAGGCAGGAATTTATACTGTGTTATAGAAAATTCACGCAGCCCCACTATGCTCACTTTTATGCCTGGTCTAAATTCAAAATATCTTTGTGTAAATCGGAAACTTATTATTTCAACAGCCTCCTAGGATAGCTTTATGTATTAGTCCAAGGTGAATTGGATTTTGGTGACCATACCATTCTCAGACTGAACCTGCAGATGACCGTTGATTTGCTGGACTAGCATCTGGACCAACTGGGTACCGAATCCCATTTTTAGTTTCTTCTGATGATCTTTTTTACCAACTCCGTCGTCCTCTACCAAAAAAGAATATTCTCCTTCCTTTACCTTTTTAAGGCTGATTTCCACTTTCCCATTTCGCTTTTCAGGGAAAGCGTATTTGAACGCATTGGTGATCAATTCATTGGCAATCAGGCCTAGTGGAATTGCATTGTCCACATCCATCTCTACTTCTTCCATGGGGAAGGATATCTGAATCTGTTCGGTATCTATCCCGTAGGCGTCTATGATTCGTTCGCTCAAGGATCGCAAATAGTCCTTCATTTCAACAACAGCAAGCTTCTCACCTTGATATAACTTTTGGTGAATTAGTCCCATGGATTGCACACGGTCTTGACTCTTGGCGACTGCGCCTAAAACTTCCGGATTATCGATGTAGACAGACTGTAGACTGAGCAAACTGGAAATGGTTTGGAGATTATTTTTGACACGGTGATGAATTTCTTTTAACAGTAGTTCTTTCTGGGCATTGGTGGAAGCCAGGGTCTGATTTAGATTCAGCAGTTGAAGATTCTTTCGTTTGTTGTTCCGATAGAACCAAAATAGAACGCCCAGTATACTGATCAGCAAAGCTAGAATACCGAAACTCAGCCATTGGATTTTGTTATTTTGTTGAATTTGTAATAGTTGAGATTGGATAGTTCTGTCCTTTTGCTGGCTTTCATATTTAACTAATAATTCAGATTCGAGACTTTGAATCTTCGTCTTTAATGTGGTAATCTTATCCAGGTGGTCAGCTTCTAGAAATGGGATAGCAGCTTTATACCTTCCCAGACCCGTGAGCGTCTGTGCCATTTCGGAACTAAAATATCCGGTCTCATCACCATATTTAATCGTGTAAGATTCTGCCTTTCTTAGCTGTCCGAGCGCCTCTTGGTATTTCCCCTGAGCCCGATAAACTCTAGCCAAGCCAGTGTAGGCTAATGGGTTCATTAGTCCGTCAAGATATTGATCCGAAATGAGTAGGGACTGATTGTAATCACTGATCGCATTGTTATATTCTTTCAAATGAAAATAAGCGTTTGCTCTGTGTTGATATATATGAACATCATCAAAGGATGGATCTTGTTTCGGGATATTTAAGACACTTTCTATTCCGGTGGTTGCAGCATCAATGGCTTTCTGATATTCTGCATTTAAGTTGTAAGCAGCAGCAAGCTCTGCGTAGGCTATCAGGGTAAAGTAGTCAGATTCTTGGTTCTGTAATAAAGCGATGGCATTTTCGGTATACTCTAGGGCTTTGGATGTATCTTGAATGCGACAATATATACGGCCCAGGTTGATATAAAATTTTGGAAGCATTTCCTGGTCCTCGTGGGCTTCTGCGAGTCGTATACCCTCGAAGGCGGCTTCTTCGGCTTCTTTGGTCCTCATCAGGTTGGACAGATCGAGAGCGAGGTAGTAGTATAAATTTATCAGGAGATCGATGCTATCGAGAGCGGTAAAATACGTTATCGCCAATTTATCATATACGATAGCCGAATCATTAGTCTCCTCAAAATAGTCATAATGAAAGTTATGCCATTCGGCCAGGGAATAGTAGAGTTGAGCAATGGCGGTAGAATCATTGATATCAATTGCTGTCGTTAATAAGCTATGCAAGTGTTGAAACGTGATCGAATCCAATTGTTTATTCTGGAGCTGCGGTTTTAGTTCCCCAATAAGCGCATGTAAATCACTGGAATCACTTTCAGGTTGTTGGGCAATAATGGAATCTGAACTTATACAGGCAATCAAAAACAAAACGACCATTCCCTTGATGCTCGATCGAAAATCCTTCATTAAAGATCGCTTACTCATTTTCTGGTTAGTACAGGCACGAGGACTTTGTTGCCAGTGTTGATATCTATAGGTAAGACAATTTAGAGTGCCTTCTCCTCTAAAGTAAATAATTTCCCGGCAAAAGCACTGATGTTGAAGTAACACTAAATAGACTATCTTTAGCTTAGACATTGATTGTTTGTGTCTAAATGAGACCCAAGAAATATTCACTGCACAATGAACTATACTGAGATTTTAGTAGTGGAGGATGACATGATCATTGCTTCGGATATATCCGTCCATTTATCCAGATTGGGGTACGAAATCATCGGCATTGCTACCAGAGGAGAAGATGCCATTGAGCAGATAAATGATAATATGTGGGTCTTTTATCCGAGGAAAATGATCGAATCGATAAATAAACTTCCCGTTAACTCTCTGTTCGATTTATTGAATAAACGAAATAATAGCATTTTTGCAAAAGAAATTCAATTTGCTACTTCTTCTTTGGGCTTCTCATTTGATATCATTTTCAATGACAGTGATATGTTTCGGAGTTACTATTTGAAAGAATTACTGGATCCATCTGTATATATATATTATACCCGAG
>CAJQNM010000327.1 GCA_905479665.1 uncultured Saprospiraceae bacterium | reverse complement strand
GGTTCAAATGGTTCAAAGGTTCAAGAGTTCAAATGAGGATCGAGATAATTGGAGGCACCGGCCAGCCGAGGATCTATTCCTCGGGGATCTTATGTTCAAAGGTTCAAAGGGGATCAAATGAGGATAGAGATAATTGGAGGCACAGGTCAGCCGAGGATCTATTCCTCGGGGATCTATCCTGGAGGGATTTCTTCCTTGGCGGCTCTTAAAATCAAAGCGCGGCCCTCTTACCTGATCAGCGAGCCACTAAGCAGCAGAAGATCCAATTCAGAGATGCGTACGCTGTATTGGGCAGTGACCAATCGATCTAAGGCGGTGTCAAAAGTACGTTGGGCTTCATTGACCTCAAGAATCGTGGAGCCCCCCAACTTAAATTTTTCGACAGAGATGGCTAGGTTTTCTTCGGCCAAGGCACGATTTTCTTTTTCGAAGGCGAGGAGTTCGCGATCGACGGTGTATTGATTAAAAGCATTGGTGAGGCGAGTGACGATGTTCTGCAGGGATTGGTCGTATTGCTTTTCAACAGCTGAGGTTTGCAATTTTTGAATGGCCAGCTGATTGCGCAAATGATTGCCATCGTAAATTATCCAGCGGGCACGCAATCCTACATTGAGATTGGCATTTTGATTCGAAAGAAGAAATCCTGCATTGGTGTTGAGATAGTTGTATCCCAAGGTCGAGCTGAAATCGAGTTGAGGTTTTCGACCCGCCTCAATTGTCTTTTCAGTAAGGAGATTTAAGTTGCGCTGATTTTGCAGTAGCAACAGATCACGATTGTCAGTGGTGGCCTGAGCGATTAAATCTTCCAATACATAGTCGGGATAGGTGAGACTGTCTTCGTGCACTAAAAAATCAATCGCCAGATCACGATTGAGTATTCCATTTAACGCGACCTTGCCATTTCTTAATTCGTTGCGGGCTCGAGCAGATTCAGAGAGCTGCGCATTGAGGTCCGTTTTCGATTGAAGGAAATCTATTTTAGATCCACGACCTACTTGCCAGCGCTCTTCGGTTATTTTCAGTCGATCCTCGTAGTATTTAATAATTGTGTTGAGAAATGCCAGACGGTCTTTTTGTCGGATGATATTGTAGTACACCTCCATGACCTGCACCACGATATCTTGGATCACCAATTGAGACTGAAGATTGGCGCCATCACTAAATAATCGAAGTTGCTCCAGAATAGCTTCCATCCGACCACCATCGTACAGGGTCCAATCGAGGGCGACGTTGGCATTTGGGGCCACGGTTCTGCCAAATCGTTTTACCTCGCGGCCATCAATAAAGCGCTGGTTCACATTGGCCAATGTGCCACCGAGATTAGCGTTTAAACTCAGGGTAGGGCCGAAGCCGGCCGCTGACCGATAGACGCCTTTCTCCGCCGATTCTGCTTGAATTTCAGCTACGTCGACCGCAAAGTTCTGGTCGAGTGCGATCGCGATGGCTTCTTCTAAATGGAGAATGTCTTGGCTTTGTGTGAGCCAGGGAAGGAGGGTGAAAAAGAGTAAATAGTACTTTGCCATGCAATCAAACAGTTTCGGCGATGAGATCGACTTGCTTCTGCCGGGCATAATTCTTTTCGCGCGTGAGATACGTGTACATAGCAGGGATGACGTAAAGGGTCAAGCTAAGAGAAAACATCAAGCCTCCGATTACTGCAATCCCCATGGACATGCGGCTGGCACCGGCAGATCCAAGCGCCAGGGCTATCGGCAAAGCGCCCAGACACGTTGCCAAAGTAGTCATGATGATAGGGCGCATTCGCAGGGTGGATGCTTGCAGAATCGCTTCGCCAATCGACGCCCCTTTTGCGCGCAATTGATTGGCAAATTCCACAATTAATATTCCATTTTTAGTCACTAGCCCGACCAACATAATGATGCCTATTTGACTGAAAATATTTAGTGATTGATCGAAGAGCCATAAGGTAAATACAGCACCTGCAATCGCCAGTGGAACCGTGAACATAATAATAAAGGGATCGACAAAGCTTTCAAATTGAGCAGCTAGAATTAAATAGACCAGCACCAATGCCAGCAGTAAAGAAAATAAGGTGCTATTGCTGCTTTCAACAAAATCACGCGAGCTTCCTGTAAGCTCAGTGCGGATCTGTGGGTCAGCGAGTTTCTCTTCAATATTTTGCATGGCTTCAATTCCGTTGGCGATGGTTTGACCTTCAGCCAGCCCCGCGGAGACAGTGGCACTCATAAACCGATTGTAGTGATAAAGTTGTGGTGGGCTGCTCTCTTCGGTAGTTACTACAATATTATCAAGCTGTACCGAAGTGCCTTGATTATTTTTGACGTAGAGCGTTTTAAGATCCAAGGGCTCATCACGATTACTGCGATCAAACTGGCCGATGATCGGATATTGGCGGCCATTCATATTAAAGTACCCAAAGCGCTGACCGGCAAATGCAAGCTGCATCGTATTGGCCACATCCGAAACGGATATGCCCATACTCTTTGCTTTGGCCCGATCGATGCTGACCTCAAGTTCAGGTTTATTAAACTTGAGGTTCATGTCGGAAATCGTAAAGGTCGGATCGGCCTCCACCTCGGCCATAAACTTGGGCATGTATTCTCTCAGCTTGTCGAGATCTGGTGCCTGGATCACATACTGGACAGGCAGTCCTCCCCGACGGTTTAAAGCAATCGTTTGCCGCTGACTGGCAAACGCGCGGGCATCGGGCATATTGCGAAACTGCCTATTCACTACTCCTGTCAAGTCGTCTTGGCTTCGCTCACGTTCGTGAGGCTCGACCAGGGTCACTCGTGAGAAGGCCGTATTGGCACCGCCGGGCCCTGAAAATCCAGGTGCAGTGTAGGTCATCACACCAATATTTTCGGGAATCGAATCCATGAGCATCTGCGCTGCACGCTGCACATAATCATCCATGAATTCGTACGAAGATCCCTCTGGTGTGATCATACTTGCACGCAGTACACTGCGATCATCGAGGGGAGCTAGTTCTGACGGCAATTGTTTTCCAAAAAAATAAATCATGCCCCCCGTCAGGAGTAGAATGGGAAGCGCCACCCAACGACGATCTAAAAACTTTTGGAGCCCCTCGCGATAACTTGTTTCCATCCACCTAAAAAACGGTTCCGTTTTATTGTAAAACCAATTTTCATTGCTCTTCTTACGAATTAGGTAGGCATTGAGCATCGGAGTAAGGGTGAGCGATACAAAAGACGAAATGAGTACTGCGGAGGCCAATACGATGCCGAATTCTTGAAATAATTTTCCGACAAATCCCTCCATAAAAATTACTGGAAGAAATACGACTGCCAGTGTAATCGATGTGGAAATGACAGCAAACATGATTTCATTCGATCCACGGATGGCGGCTTCGATCGGATTTTGTCCTTCTTCAATTTTCTTATAAATATTTTCGGTCACCACGATGCCATCATCCACCACGAGACCAGTACCAAGTACGATAGCGAGAAGGGTCAGCACATTGATTGTAAATCCCAGGAGATACATTATGAAAAAGGTGCCGACCAGAGAGACTGGAATATCGATAAGTGGCCGGATCGCAATGACCCAATCGCGGAAGAAGAGAAAAATGATCACGATAACCAGTCCTACCGCTATAAATATGGTCTCCTTTACTTCCTCGATGGATTTCTCCACAAAAGTCGTGTAGTCCAAAAACTTGTGGATGGTCATATCTTCCGGCAGATCTTCAGCGACCTGAGCAGCGCGAGATCGTACTTCGGCTGCGATATCAAGGTAGTTTGCACCAGGCTGGGGTTGAATGGCGATTCCTACTCGCGGAATATTATTGACTCGTAAGATCGACTGCTCGTTTTCAGGACCGAGGACCGCATATCCCACGTCTTTTAAACGAATTATTTTTTCTCCCACTGTCCGGACAATGAGATTATTAAAATCTTCTTCGGTTTTAAACCGACCGATCGTCCGTACACTTAGTTCCGTGGTA
>CAJQNM010000326.1 GCA_905479665.1 uncultured Saprospiraceae bacterium | reverse complement strand
GGCCTGGTCAAATCAGGTCGCCTCAAAAGCCGAGGTGGTATGCAGACCATTGGGTCCGATCTCTAACCTGCCAAAAGCCATGGAAATCTACTACATCGCACATACATCTTCGTGATGGTCTTTTATAAGACAGACGAAGAGATCGAAAAGATTCGAGCCAGTTGCTTACTCGTTTGCAAGGCACTTACCGAAGTAGCCAAAGCACTAAAACCCGGTGTCACTGGATTAGAACTAGATGCGATTGCTGAGCAGCTCATAAGGGATGCAGGGGCAGTGCCTGGTTTTAAGGGATACAACGGATTTCCTGCCACACTTTGCATCTCCCGAAATGAGTGTGTTGTGCATGGTATTCCCGATGATCAGCCATTTGTCGAAGGAGAGATAGCCTCAATCGATTGCGGAGTCCTGATGAACGGTTATTTTGGCGATGCCGCATACACTTTTGCCTTAGCGCCCGTCAAAGAAGAAATTCTTCATTTGTTGGTAGACACAAAGATTTCTTTACGTAAGGCGATCGAGCAAGCGCAGGTCGGAAAGCGTTTGGGAGATATTGGGTATGCCGTGCAGACATACTGTGAGCGCGAGCATTCGTATGGTGTGGTACGCGAATTGGTGGGACATGGCATCGGTAGAAATTTGCACGAAAGTCCAGAAGTACCGAACTATGGGAAGCGTGGTCGCGGCTTGAAATTGCAAAAAGGACTAGTTATTGCCATTGAGCCGATGATTAATTTGGGTCGAAAAGGGGTCAAGCAAGCCGCTGATGGCTGGACCATTGTGACCAAAGATGCGAAACCTTCTGCACACTATGAGCATACTGTGGCCATCAGTAATGGCCATGCGGATGTGCTCTCTGATCATGGCCCTATTGAGGAAGCAATCAAAATTAACCCCGCACTCCAAGAAATTACGATAAAAAATTAGATATTTGCACTCCGAAAATTTTTTATGGCCAAACAAGATCTGATTAAGCAAGATGGAATTATCGAAGAAGCGTTGTCCAACGCGATGTTTCGAGTCCGCCTGGAAAACGATCATGAGATTGTGGCGACCATCTCCGGAAAGATGCGTATGCACTACATTCGCATTTTACCTGGAGACAAAGTTTCGGTAGAAATGTCTCCCTATGATTTGACAAGGGGGCGTATAACGTACAGGTACAAATAGAAGACTAATGAAGGTCAGAGCATCAATCAAGAAGAGGTCTGCAGACTGCAAGATCATCCGACGCAACGGTAAGTTGTACGTAATCAACAAGAAGAATCCACGATTTAAGCAACGTCAAGGTTAATAACGTATGGCTCGAATAGCAGGTGTAGATTTACCAAGATCAAAGAGAGGCATTATCAGCCTTACCTACATATATGGTATTGGTCCCTCTAGGGCCAAAGAAATACTCGCTCGCGTGGGTATTGACGAAGCCCTCAAGGTGGAAGAATGGAGTGATGATAATGTGAGGGAGATTGCTCAGATGTTGCAAGATGACTATACCGTCGAGGGAGAGTTGCGCTCTGAGGTTCAGATGAACATCAAGCGTCTCATGGACATCGCATCCTATCGTGGTCTGCGGCACCGTAAAGGTCTGCCTGTGAGAGGTCAGCGTACTCAGACCAATGCACGGACCCGTAAGGGAAAACGTAAGACGGTAGCAAATAAGAAGAAGGCAACCAAATAGGTCCTGATAAGTAAGGCGCAATGGCAAAAGCAAAGAAAAAAAGAAAGGTTAATGTGGAGGCTGAGGGGGTGGCATACATCCAGGCAACCTTTAACAACATCATCATCTCTCTGACCAATAAGAAAGGCCAGGTGGTATCCTGGGCATCAGCTGGCAAAGCTGGATTCAGAGGGTCAAAGAAAAATACTCCTTATGCAGCCCAGAAAGCTGCTGAAGATGCAGCAATGGTCGCTTATGATGCAGGCATGAGATATGCTGAAGTCTTTGTAAAGGGACCAGGGTCAGGACGTGAAGCAGCTATCCGAGCGATTGACAATTCCGGTATACGCGTGAAGCGCATTCAGGATGTCACTCCGATTCCGCACAACGGCTGTCGACCACCCAAGAAAAGAAGAGTTTAAAAATAAGATTGGCAAACCAACGGCATGGCGAGATATAGAGGTCCCAAGACTAAGAAATCAAGAGCATTCGGTCAGTCCCTATTCGGATTTGACAAGAGTTTTGAGAAGAGGAAGTATCCTCCCGGCTCACATGGCAACAAGCGTCGACGACGACAAAAGTCTGACTATGCGATGCAACTCATGGAGAAGCAGAAAGTAAAGTATACCTATGGCATACTGGAGCGTCAGTTTCGCAACCTCTTTGAAAAAGCGAGCCGAAAGAAGGGCGTCACGGGTGAAGTGCTTTTGCAATTTCTGGAATCGCGTCTGGACAACACTGTATTCCGCATGGGCATGGCCCCCACACGTAGAGCAGCTCGTCAATTTGTAAACCACAAGCATATCATGGTAAATGGTGTAGTCACCAACATACCTTCATGTCTTCTCAGACCTGGTGACGTGATTGCGGTGCGCAATAAATCAAGAGCCATGGAGCCTATTCTGGACAGCATCGGCAACAAGTCGGATGTACGCAAATTTCCTTGGATCGAGTTTAACGCGGATAAGTTTGAGGGAAAATTCATAGAATATCCCTCTCGTGAACAGATTCCAGAAAACGTCAATGAGCAGTTGATTGTCGAATTGTATTCGAAGTAGATCTCCTGGTACAAAATTTCACCTTTTTGTTTATCACTTTTAACAATCTCAAAGTATGAGCATCTTAAATTTTCAGAAACCAAATAAGATCTTACTACAGAAGACAGATGACTT
This sequence comes from uncultured Saprospiraceae bacterium, assembly GCA_905479665.1. GTDB lineage: Bacteria > Bacteroidota > Bacteroidia > Chitinophagales > Saprospiraceae > CAJQNM01. Next base: position 1,223 of record CAJQNM010000326.1, on the reverse strand, counting down.
CGAAGGTACTTTTGAGTTTAAGCCTCTTGAGCCAGGCTTTGGCCAAACCATAGGTAATTCATTGCGCCGCATTTTGCTCTCCTCTCTGGAAGGCAATGCAATATCGGCTGTAAGAATAGCGGGTGTAGATCACGAGTTTTCAACCATCAAGGGTGTACTCGAAGATGTGGTAGACATCATTCTTAACATCAAGCAGATTCGCATCAAGCCAGCCATTGAAGACGCCGAACTCAGTGAAGAGAAGATTTATCTCACCATTCGTGGCAAAGAAGAACTGACCGCTGCCGATATCGAGGAGCACACCAATATTTTTAAGGTGATGAATCCTGAGCAACATATCTGCTACATGGACGAGTCTGTCAATCTGGAATTGGAACTCACTGTCACGCGAGGCCGTGGATATGTGCCAGCTGACGAAAATTTACCCAAAGATGCTCCAATTGGTGTGGTGCCAGTAGATGCGATCTACACTCCGATCAAGAATGTATCATACCACGTCGAGAATACGCGGGTGGGCCAGATCACCGATTATGAGAAACTGACGGTCGTGGTCAAAACCGATGGTACGATCAAACCTGAGGAGGCGATCAAGGAGGCTTCTCGGATCATGATCCAGCATCTCATCCTGATCACCGACGAAAACATCACTTTTGATGATGCCACACGCAGTGAAGACAATGTGGTCGACGAGCACATTTTGCACATGCGTAAATTGCTAAAAACTTCGCTAGAAGATTTAGATCTCTCCGTGCGTGCTTACAATTGCCTCAAGGCGGCCAAGATCAACTCCCTCGGAGAGCTCGTACGCTATGAGATGCACGAGTTGTTAAAATTTAGAAACTTTGGTAAGAAGTCGCTTGTCGAAATCGAAGAGCTGCTCACCAATAAGAATCTCACCTTTGGTATGGACCTTGCTCCCGGGCTTTCGATTAAACTGGATTCGGTGTTTGTGTCTGATGCTGCCGGCTTTGAAGGTTTAGACGGGGATAACCTTAAAGTTATTCGCCAGGAGTACAGCGGGCAGGTCAGCACCCATTTAATGGCGAATATCTCCGCCGGTGCTGTTATTAACGTACGTCCGGGCGTGTTCCAACCGGATGAAAGTAAATCAGCCACCGGGCAGGTTATCGATAAATCATCGGAGATCGGTGAGTTAACCGTCGGTCGGCGGTTTCTGGAAGTGGTTGAGGCCGAGGTCGGCGATGTGGACATTACCAAAGAGG
>CAJQNM010000325.1 GCA_905479665.1 uncultured Saprospiraceae bacterium | reverse complement strand
GTAAGCCACTCCTACTTGCCAGCTAGGATTATCAAAGAACTCTAGGAGGCTGTTGAAATACTAACTCTGATTCGTTCGCGGCTTCCTTTGCCCGCATACTTCACCAAAAATACTCGCAATAGCTCGGCTATTTCTGCGTTTTTTGGCTCGTCTGCAACCAAAATAAGCTAGCGAGCCAATTCGAGCCAGTAATTCAACAGCCTCCTAGGCAAAGTACTCCTGCTGCTCCTTCCATTTTACCAAAGTGATTGTCCAAACCTCACTTGGAAATAGTTGCTACATCATGAGTCTTAGTCAGATCATCATTTAAGGTCCGACGAAATCCAGGTGAGTTTGTAAACGGGTTTTCGGAGGTCCCCTCTGGTGGATAGAAATAAACGACAAGCAACAGGATCGGTTGTGTAGTGTTATTTTCAGTTAGGTTTGGGATTTAGTAAGCTCAGGCCGCGGAGCTATCGGTTGGCCGAAGCTACAAATCACATATAGTATGGTTTATGATTTTATTATTGTTGGAGGAGGTTCTGCGGGTTCAGTTCTTGCTAGTCGCCTGAGTGAAGATCCTTCCAATAATGTGCTTGTGCTCGAGGCTGGGCGCACAGATTACCGACTTGATTTTCGATTACATATGCCAGCTGCATTGAGTTATCCCTTAAATGGTCGTATGTATAACTGGGCTTATCAGAGTGATCCCGAACCATTTATGAACAATAGACGCATCGCCCAACCTCGTGGCAAAGTCTTGGGAGGATCGAGTAGTATTAATGGCATGATTTGGATTCGGGGTAACCGGATGGATTATGAAAGATGGGCCGAGATCGAGGGCCTGGAAAACTGGAGTTACAAACATTGTCTTCCATACTTCAAAAAAGTAGAGCATCGTCTGGTGGGAGCAGATGCATATCGTGGAGACAATGGACCACTTCATCTGACGACACCTAAATGTGAAAACCCGTTATTTCAAGCTTTCTTCGAATCAGTCCAAAAGGCTGGGTACCCGCTCACGAAAGATGTAAATGGATATCAGCAAGAAGGTTTTGGCCCGTTTGATCAAACGATCTATAAAGGAAGAAGGGAAAATGCCGCAAGAGCCTATATTCATCCTGTGAAAAACCGACCCAACCTGTTTGTCAAAACGAGGTCCATGGTGAGTCGAATTCTGTTTGAGGGAAAGAAAGCAGTTGGGGTGGCTTTCACCAGGGGGCGACGACATCACCAAATGTTTGGCGCAGAAATAATATGCTGTGGCGGGGCCATTAACTCCCCATCTTTATTGCAATTATCTGGTATTGGCAATGCGGATGAACTAACCAAACTCGGAGTATCCTCCACGCAGGATCTACCGGGTGTTGGTGAAAACCTGCAAGACCATCTGGAAGTCTATGTTCAGTGGGCTTGCAAAAAACCGGTAAGTCTCTATCCCATGTTGAGTCCCTGGCGAGCTCCGAAAATTGGCTTTGATTGGCTTTTCCGCAGAAAGGGCATAGGGACATCCAATCATTTTGAGGGAGGTGGATTTATCCGGGGAAATGATAGGGTCTCTTATCCCAACTTACAGTTTCATTTTTTGCCATTGGCGATCAGATACGATGGTACAACGTCAGAAGCAGGTCATGGATTCCAACTGCACGTTGGTCCCATGAATACAGATGTACGGGGAAGGGTCAAAATAAAATCGACTGACCCCAGAGAATATCCAAGTATCTTGTTTAATTATTTATCAACAGAGCAGGAAAGAAAGGAATGGTGCGAAGCCATACGATGTGCACGGTCCTTAATAGAAACCGACGCCTTTGACGAATTTAAGGGCGCTGAAATTTCACCTGGCAAGGAGGTGCAAACCGATCAAGAAATCATAGATTTTGTTGCCAGAGAAGGGGAAAGTGCCTATCACCCCAGTTGCACTTGTGCTATGGGAAATGATCGTATGTCTGTGGTCGACACAAAACTACGTGTTCATGGCATTTCCAATCTGCGCGTTGTAGATGCATCCGTTATGCCCTTAATAACCAATGGCAATATTTATGCACCCACCTTAATGATTGCAGAAAAAGCAGCTGACGAAATTTTGGGTGCAACACCACTGGCTCCATTAGAGCTTGAATCCTATTCCCACAATAATTAGACTATTAATATGGAGCTTCAGAAATTATTTTATGATGGCAAGATTCAAGAGGCGACCTCCGGAAACGTCTTTCAGACGATCAATCCCGCCACGGGAGAGGTCATATGCAACGTCCAGGAAGCATCTGAAAAAGATATGGAGCTGGTCATTAAATCTGCGAAGGCAGGATTTAGCAAATGGTCCTCAATGGCTCCTGTGGAGCGCGGTAGGATCTTGCAGCGGGCAGCTTCGATCCTAAGAAGTCGCAATGATGAGTTGGCTGCACTAGAGGTATTGGACACAGGCAAGCCAATATCAGAAGCGATGGTCGTAGACGTGGCATCCGGTGCAGATGCCATCGAATATTATGCAGGAATCGCGGCAGCAATACATGGGGCTTATCACGACCTGGGCAGTTCCTTTGCCTATGTCCGACGGCAGCCGCTGGGTATTTGTGCAGGACTTGGTGCATGGAATTATCCGCTGCAGATTGCATGTTGGAAATCTGCTCCAGCATTGGCATGTGGCAATGCAATGATCTTTAAACCCTCGGAACTTACACCACTTACCGCCATAAAATTGGCAGAAATCTATACGGAGGCAGGGTTACCTAATGGTGTCTTTAATGTAGTGCAAGGGTCATCAAAGGTTGGACAAATGCTAGTTTCGGATTCATCTATTGCTAAGATATCCCTAACTGGAGCGGTGGGTACAGGAAAGAAAGTGATGGCCGCCGCTGCAGAGACCTTAAAGCATGTGACGTTAGAATTGGGAGGAAAATCTCCCATCATCATATTTCCAGATGCCAATATTGAGGAAGCGGTAAATGGTGCAATACTTGGTAACTTTTATACCCAGGGAGAAGTGTGCTCGAATGGCACACGGGTCTTTGTGCATCGCAGCATCAAAGACGCCTTCTTAAAGCTGCTCATTGAAAAAACCAAGCGTCTCAAAATTGGAGATCCAATGAATGAAGAAACGCACATTGGGGCATTGATAAGCAAAGAACACCTCAACAAGGTCCTGAGCTACATAGAGTCAGGAAAGCGAGATGGATCCACCTTGTGCTTTGGTGGAAATAGATATCATCCCAAAGATCCGGCCACCACCAATGGCTTCTTTGTAGAGCCAACAATCTTTGACGTATCTAGCGATGACGATCGAATCGCCTGCGAAGAAATTTTTGGACCTGTAATGACCGTATTAACATTTGATCAGGAAGATGAAGTCATACAGCGAGCCAATAACTCAGCCTTTGGTCTAGCGGCTGGAGTGTTCACCTCTGACATCAAACGCGCCCACAGAGTGGTCAACGAATTAAACGCAGGTGTTTGTTGGATAAATAATTACAATATTACACCGGTGGAGGTTCCTTTTGGCGGATTTAAGCAATCTGGAATCGGCCGGGAAAACGGTTGGGCTGCTGTGCATCACTACACACAAATGAAGACGGTTTATGTAGAAATGGACAAAATTGATTACCCGTATCCTGGATGAATTCCCAGGATTATTTATCTCATTATAACTCAAGCTATCATGTCATATGAGTGAACCAACATCGAACAGACAATTGACTGTAAAAGGACCTTTCGGCTTCAAAATAAACCCACCGGTTTTCTGGATATCTGTTTCAATCGTTATCGTATTTTCCATTGTTACTCTTCTAAACCAGGACAATATTCATCAAATATTCTCCGAAATAAGGGCTTGGATATCCGCCCACATGGGTTGGTTTTATATTCTCCTGGTTAATGTCTTCGTAATATTTTGCCTTTTCTTGGCCTTTGGACCGTATCGGCACGTGAGGTTGGGAGGAGCAAATGCCAAAACTGAATTTAACTATTGGCAATGGTTTACCATGTTGTTTAATGCTGGCATCGGGCTGGCTTTGATGTTCTATAGCCTTACCGAACCTATCTCTCATTTTGCGTCTCCTCCACCGATTGAGGGCCATGAAGCACATGCACCTCAACTTGCGTTTGCCTTAACTTTTTTGCATTGGGGTATTCATGGATGGGCTATTTATGGCGTGCTAGGGCTGGCAGTTGCCTTTTTTGCCTACAATCGAAAATTCCCATTAAGTCTGCGATCCACGTTGTATCCGATTTTGGGTGAGAGGATCTATGGATGGGTCGGCCACACCGTGGATATTCTCACTGCGATTGCTACAATTTTTGGCTTAGCAACTACCCTAGGTATCGGTATTCAGTATATCAGCGCAGGATTACACTATCTGTTTGGCTTGCCAGATTCACTTTCGGTTCAAATTATACTCGTTTTTGGATTGACAGTAGCATCAACTATTTCATTGATCAGGGGCTTGAGAAAGGGGATTAAAACTCTTAGTGTGTTTAGTGCCTGGCTTGCCATTACCATACTCACTTTTGTTTTTGTCGTCGGACCTACTCAGTTTCTATTGGATTCGCTTGTGCAGAATACTGGCTATTATCTACAAAATTTTTTGTCCCTAGGTACATGGGCTGAATCATATACCGCCACCAACTGGCAAGATGAATGGACACTTTTTTATTGGGGTTGGTGGTTTGCGTGGGCGCCCTTTGTGGGAATATTTGTGGCCAGAATCTCGAAAGGAAGAACCGTACGAGAATTTATTGGTGGCGTCATTCTTGCTCCCACCCTAGCCACTATTGTTTGGATCACTATCTTGGGAGGGGCCGGCATTTATGAAGAATTATTCGGAGCCGGTGGCATTGCAGAGGCAGTTGGTACTGATCTCAACACTTCTATTTATGTGCTGCTAGAGCGATACCCTCTGTCATTTTTTAGTTCACTGCTAGTCGTACTGGTGGGGCTTATATTTTTTGTAACCTCTTCAGATAGCGGATCATTTGTTGTGGATTGCATTACTTCTTCGACCGACGGAGATACGCCAAAGAAACAACGAGTTTTCTGGTGTACCCTGGAGGGATTGGTCGCTTCTATGCTGCTATTGGGAGGAGGACTCGTTGCCCTTCAGACAGCCTCCCTTACGATGGGTTTACCCATCGCTTTCATAATGATTCCCATGAGTTATGCCCTTATCAAAGAGTTGAAGAAAGAAATAGGAACAGGTGAAGAAATTCCATGACTATTTATTTCGGCTTACGCAGCCAAAATTTAAGCTCCCTTCCTCCAAATATTTTCTCTCGCGTTTCTTCAGACAAGAAAGGCAACGCCGACGCCAGTGCATCTGCCTCGGTACCAGTTGCAGCAAGAACAGTCGCGGTGACTTTTCCACCCAGGCCATAGCCAGTACGTGGATCGATGAGGTGACTGTACGTTTGGCCTCGATGAGTGAGGTATTGATAGGTGGTGCCGGAAGTGGCAATCGCTTGATTGCTGATCACGACTTCCTCCAACCCATCTAGAGAGATGCGCCAACCCTCCTGACCGGGAGGTGGATCTCCAGCAATCAGATCGCCACCAAGATCTATGAGATGACTAGTGACACCGCGCTTGCTCAACCAGGCGGACATTCGATCACCGATGTAGCCTTTCCCGATGCCTCCTAGATCTATTTCGATGCCCTTGTGGAGGTAGCGCAGCTCCTCGATTGTAGTATCGAGCTCTACTTTGTCCATCCCAGAATGCCTTTCCGCCCGCCGGATTTTTCCTTTGCCTGGCCAGCGATTCCTGCGAAAGGCCCGCTTCCACAGGTGAGTAAGACGGCCAATATAGGGGTCGAAGGCCCCATCTGAAATCGTACTAAGGTGATCGGCCTTGCGAAGCAGATCGGCCAAATCGGAGCTGATCGGGACCGGACCTCGTACTTTCTTCTGATTTAGCTTTCGCACCTCACTGCGATCGTCGTAGTCGGAGAAGACGAGATTTAGCTGCTCCAAAAACCAAAAGGCTGAATCTGCTAGCTGCGCCATTTCTATTGAATCTTCGTGGTAGCAGGTCATCGTCACCAGTGTGCCCAAATGCGGCTCCGCGTAGACAAACCGCTTCAGATCCTCTTGCCCAACAGAACCTTGCACGCAGACAAGGAGGGCATAGGAGGTTACTGCGATTTTTACTAATTTCCGATTCAACATGCTATACTTCGATCTTGGAGGGAAGGGTACGCATCAAAAAATGAAAAATAGATGAAACGCAGAGATTTTATACAAAAAAGTGCATTGGCTGGAGGCGCCGCCACAATCGGATTTACAGCATCAGCAAAAGCTGCCTCATCATCAGTAGCAGAGCCTTTCCGTATGAAATATGCACCACATCTCGGCATGTTTAAAAATCATGCGGGTGAAGATCCAATCGATCAGCTCAATTTTATGGCCGACCAGGGCTTTAAAGCATTTGAAGACAACGGCATGAAAGGTCGGGATGTAGCAGTGCAAGAAGCGATGGCCAAAACCATGCAGGATCGCGGTCTCGATATGGGTGTCTTTGTTGCACACAAGATCTATTGGAAAGAACCCAACCTCACCAATGGGGATGAAAGTCTGCGAGAAGAGTTTCTCACCAGCATCAAGGAAAGTGTCGAGGTAGCCAAGCGAGTAAATGCGACCTGGATGACCGTCGTCACTGGCCATGTGGATTTGCGTAAAAACATGGGTTTTCAAACCGCCAACGTGGTCGAGTCGCTCAAGCAGGCGTCGGCGATCCTCGAGCCCCACAATCTCACGATGGTACTCGAACCACTCAACTTCCGCAATCACCCAGGACAATTTCTCAGCGAAATCCCGCAGGCTTATCTTGTTTGCAAAGCCGTAGATAGTCCAGCTTGTAAAATATTATTTGACATCTACCATCAGCAAATTCAGGAAGGAAATATTATTCCAAATATTGATGATGCGTGGGATAAAATCGGCTATTTCCAAATAGGTGACAATCCCGGCAGAAAGGAACCGACCACCGGAGAAATTAATTATCTGAATATTTTTAAACACATCTCTGAAAAAGGTTTCGAAGGGATATTGGGTATGGAGCACGGCAATTCACAAGACGGAAAAGAAGGGGAGATGAAGCTGCTCGCTGCGTATCGTACGGTAGATAATTTTTAATTGACAATGGTGAATTGATAACGGTGAATTGCTGTCACGGCAATTATCCCGGCAGTAGTGTCAGTACCGTGGATAAATTAATCGCCGGAATATTTTTCCTTTCGTATTTGATCGGTTTCACCTCATGAAACAATTAAATACTGCAGTTGATAAAATACGAAGAGAAGATCAAAAAAATGCTCGCAAGGATTTCTTGCGAACCAGGTACTTTTGGCTCATGGGACGAGAATCTCTAAAAGCAAAATCAACCTAAACGAATAACACTGTTGTCAAAACCTTATCCAAGAATTGGTCTCGCCTATAAACTCAAGGAAAACCTACGTGATATTTTCAATTACGCTCATACTGATTCGAGGCTTAAATAGCTAAATGCATGGATAAAAGAGGCAAGGAATAGTAAAATGGATCATCTGATCGAATTTACAAATATGCTCCACCGACATTGGTATGGCATTAAAACCTATTTCAAATTGAAGGCAACCAACGCCTTTGCTGGAGCTCGAACGCCCCTTCGCAATCCTCCTGCACGTTTTGAGCCTTGAACCCCATTGAACTTTGAACAAAGTTTATTGAACCTTGACCAACACCCAAGCAACCCACCAGCTGACCCCTGACCCCTGACCCCTCACAGCTCAAGGCTCCAAACTCACACGCTCACCTCACTACGACCACAGATCTCTGAATAACATCAGTGACCTGTTCGAAAAAGGTCTTCAATCCTTTGTAGCTGGCAGGCGCAAACGCTGTTTTATTGACCTTGATTGAGGTTCGCACCTCATGCTTATTTCCATTCTCAGCAACCAAATATTCGAAGCTGGCACCATCGTCTTCAAGGGATACTTTGCGTGGCTCTCGATCGTACTCAATCTGAATGCCATCGGCCCCAGAAATGTTAAAAACAAAATCCTCGCTCATCTTGAAGGGAAATATAATTGCATTTGCTCGATCCTCGCTAGTTAAAATAGGTGCGCTAAAAAAGGAATAGAAAAAGGGCTTTAGATCCAAGGTGGTAGATCCAGGTTCGATGTGAAAATACACCACATTTGAGATCGGCTTCATGCCATTTTTTACATTTTGAAACCGGACCGAATCAATTCGCAAATCTTCGCTGAAAACGGAAGCCCGTTCTTTCCAGTAGCGGGCCTGCTTATCTTGCATCAAGGTGGCACGCTCCGTTTGAGCGTCATAACCCTGGTATTGAGCGCTGATTTTTCCAACGGCTGATCCATCAGATGCAAACTGCAACTCGGTGACAAACATACTGCGACTTTCAAAAGCCTCAATCGCAACCCAAGAGGCTTTATAATTCCGAATCAGCACAGCTGGATCGCGCCTCACAATCTGGTCTATAAATCCGATTGGTAAGGTAATATCGCCTGCATCAAGATAGATGACATCGTTCCCTACGCTCACAACGATGATGAAATGATTGAACTGATTGACGTCCGGAATTTCTTGTTGCACTGGAGCCTGATCTATGGTATTTACCAAGACCGGAAAGGCTTCCAGCCCAGCCTCCTTCAGGAGAGCAAGCAAGGCAGCATTGAGTGAAGCCTTATTGACCTCTCGCTGATTTTGCATCTCATCGATGGTGTACGATGGAAATAGACCCATGCTCCCATCCCAGCTAAATTTCTCGTGGATAAACTCGTAGCATTTCCAGATGCGGGTGCGCTCGTCGGTATTTAATTTAAAAATGGGTACTGCCTCCTTGGCCAGCCAGTTGTAGTTTACCTTATTCCGAAATTGCTTGCCCCAATAATCATTCACTATAAGATCAGAACACTGTGTGGACCATTCTGGCAAAAAAGCATCATAGTTAAGCGGGGCCAAGTCCGTCAGTGAAAAGAAAAATGCTGGGCGGCTTTCGACCAATTCTAGCGCCATCGGCTCCTGCTCATACGCAGGTATATTGGCGCAACGTACGCGCACCCCTTTCAGTGGCAGTTTTTGTGATCGCCCCAGGTCTACCGTCATTGAAATGGCTTTTTCCTCGACTAGATAGGCAGGATCTGACAAATTATCAGCATAGGAAAATTCTTCCGGCAACAAGAAACTCACTTCGCTGTGCAACACCGGATAAGCATATTGCATATCCCAGCGGTGCATGCGATTGGACAGATCTGCCACGGTTTTGTAACTCACTATGAGCGTATCATTGTTTCGCAATCCCGGCACCTCCAAATTATAATCCATCAGGTAGGTGCTGAACGGCTCTTGGACAAAGTTGTTTTTGCTGAACTTTGCCGATCCTCCATCGGGAGAGCGCACCTCCACATTCGCTTCGGTGAGATCTTCCTTATGCTCCGTGCTGGTTTCTATGGCTACATATTTCAAGATATCGACATCTGCAGGGGTCTTAACCACCACCCGATAGGTGCGGGTGAAGGACCACCTTAGATTGCGTACGTTGCTGTAGTCGATCGTGTAGGTGCCTACATCCGACAGTATCACTGAGCCTTGTTCACTATCCTGTCCACATAAAGTCTGGCTATGTATCAGGATTCCTAGGCAAAAGAGGGCGTTTAATATTCTCATTACTCACGAAAAATAAGGAGAATAATTTGGAGCTGGGCTTAGTGCCTCCTATACTATGGTTTTTCCAGCTGCATCTCTTTATTCTTCACGTATTTATCCAGCCAGCTATCTTGCTCCCAGAGCATGTGCAAGATGGACTCACGCGCACGATAGCCATGACTTTCTGCCGGTAGCATCACCAATCGCACGGTACTGCCGTGTCCCTTCAGTGCAGCATAAAAACGCTCGCTCTGCATCGGATAAGTGCCCGAATTGTTGTCAGCCTCTCCGTGCAGCAGCAAAAGTGGCTCCTTGATTTTGTCGGCGTGCATGAAGGGGCTCATGGTGTAGTACACATCTGGCGCTTCCCAATAGGTACGCTCTTCTGATTGAAAACCGAAGGGAGTAAGGGTACGATTGTAGGCGCCACTGCGTGCGATGCCAGCCGCAAAGAGGTCGCTGTGCGCCAATAGATTTGCCGTCATAAATGCACCATACGAATGGCCTCCCACACCAATGCGGTTGCGGTCGGTCACTCCCATCTCAACAATCTTATCGATGGCTGCAGAGGCTCCCTGCACCAGTTGGGTGGTAAATGTTTCGTTGGGTTGTTCATCACCCTCTCCGATGATTGGCATGGCAAAATTATCGAAGACCGCATAGCCTCTGGTAACCCAAAAGATGGGCGATCCCGCATAGAGTCTGAGAAATTCATGGGGCGAATTGCGCACTTGGCTGGCCGCATCTTTGCTTTTAAATTCGCGCGGATAGGCCCACATCAATGTGGGTAGCGCGCCATCTTTCGCAACATCGTAATCGGCAGGCAAATAGAGTGTCCCGGTCAGATCGACTCCGTCTTCCCGTTGGTACTTGATCAGTTCTTTCTTTACCCCCATCAATGCTTCGTAGGGGTTGGGAAAATGAGTAACCTCAGATAAATCACCAGTTTCGATGTTGCGCATGAAGAAATTGGGCTGCACATCAATCTGCTCTCGCCGAGTGAGAATCGTACCAACTTTTTCGTCAATAAATCCCAGTGGGATTTCGTAAACGGGAGACTCTGATCGCCACAAGCGAGTGCTTTCTTTTGTGGCCAGGGAAAACTGATCTACAAATGGACGGTTGCCCTCTTCTGAGGCGCCGGTGCCACTCAAATACAAATCTCCACTGTCGGTCTGCAGCAGCACCGAGCGTCCCAGTGCATTGCGTTTCATCTGGAAGTCGCCAGGATCGGTATAGCGATCCTCATACGATCGGTCAAATAAGACCTTCTTGCTCGCGGTTGGATCTGAAGGATCGAAAGCTGAGGTTATTTCCTGTCGGCTGCTCCACCAATATTCGCTGGCGATGGCCAGATTTTCGTCGCCCCAATCGATGCCAGCATAGCGCAGGCTGAACGAAATCGACGGTTGCGCCTCCCCCCGAAAAGGAGCGGCCAGTGTAAATAACTGATCGCGCACAGCACTTTCGGCTTTGGGGTCGCCGCCATCTTGAGCCTCGACCCAATAGGCCGTTGCATCCTGATCGGCTCGCCAGCCAAAACTTCGTGGACCCGTCCGCACGGCATTAAATCCCTTGGGGATATTTTCAGCAGCAGGTATATCGCCCAGCCTGCGTACTTCATTTTCTGCGAGATCATAAATCGAGACCTCTTGGGCAAATCGATAGTACGGGACGATGTAACTAAATGGGCGCTTGATGCGTGTCATCATGATGTACTGCCCATCGGGAGAAATGCGCTGCCCCCAATTGATGCCTGGCTCCAGAAACGGCGTTTCTGATTTGCTCTCCAGGTCCAGGATCGTCGCCTGACAGGTGGTGTAATACTCCAGCGTGCGTTCATCATGTGGATTTTTCAAGAGATCCTGATAGGTGCGCACTGGGGCTGAGCCCACCGTATTTTCTTGCACTACTGGGCCGGTCGGTACCACACTTTTTTCTGGCGCCCCTTTGTGATCGGTGGGTATCTGCTTGACCAACAGCCTCTTCGAATCTGGAAACCAGCTCATGGGAGTGCCAGGCATAGCATCGTTGAGATGCATCGTACCGAAACGGCTGGCCTGGGCAGATGCCACATCGATAATCCATAGTTCAAGCCCAGTGCTGCTCGTATGGGTGCAGGCGATGTGTTCGCTATCGTATGCCCAACTCACATTCTGAAGCCGTGGAGCATCTGGCAGGCCCATGATTTTGGTCTTCGCTCCATCCTCGATATTGAGTAAGCTCAAGCCATAATAGTAGCTGCCTCTGCTTCCGCCGTTTGTTTGAGGATTGATTCGTAGCCCACCGATCCGCAACTCCTTTTGGGAGACCTCTTCGATCGAGGGCATCGGTGGGACATCCATCAAGAGCATTGTTTGCTTATTCGGACTGATACTCACCCGAGGGGTGGGATCGGCCTCGACCAAATCAACAATATTTTGCGGTGGCGTTTGATAATCGACCGACTGGCCCTCAAGTATTGACATAGACAGCAAGCATAGTAGCCCGCAAATAACGCAAGATCTCATGATATTTTATTTCTTGTGAAGCATATGAAAGGTAAGGAAAATAGGGTTGAGGATAATGCACTCACTTATGATCAAGTGAAGAAGCCTCTTGATCATGTTGACATAGGTGGTCATACTTTGTCAAGGGAAGAGAGAAATGCTCGATAGACCCTATATTTTTGCTTCGGGCCTTCCTTCGATATTCCTAGTGACCAATCTGCTTAGCAGTTTTGCGAAGGGTATGATGTTTCCATAGACGCTCGCTTGCTCTAGAGCCTCCATATATTCTTCCCTTCGCTCGATTGGGATTACGGTCCAGGGATACCCTCCTGATGCAAGCATTAAATTCATCAAAAATCTCCCCATCCTACCATTGCCATCCATGTATGGATGAATGTACACCAAGACAAAGTGCCCAAGTACACTCCTCACTGAGGCTTCGTTTTCTTGCTTCAGTAGATGTACAAGTGCAGGCATCGCGTCACGGATTGCAACTTTGTTCAAGGGAGTATGCATCGAATTTGAGATGTACACCTGGCTATTTCTATATCCCGCCAAGTCAGAAACGTTGAGCAGACCTGCAGCGACACTTGGTTGGAATAATTGTCGATACCACTCCCCATGATCGTATTCAAATATTTCGCCAGCATTTACATTAGCAAATAATTTTTGGATCGAATTTTTGACTTCCTGAAATGCCTGCCAGTAGCCCCGAGCTGCCATTGCATCTCTATGTTTTCGATCTTCTTCACTCGCGAGATTCCATTCCCCAGATCTCACTCTTTCTATTAATCTTGGAGACACCTCAAAGCTTTCAATGGACAATGAGTGAAACGCATCTGTGGTGTAAATGTCATCGATGGATTTCAGATAGGCTTTCATTTCAAGCTTCGCATTCAATTTTGGAAAGTTGTCGAGTACGTCATTTCTCATTGCCTCCCACATCAGATTTATTCTATTCACATAGGAACTCCTTGATTCTAGATCAATCAATTTGGGTTTTTCACTTTCGAATGGATCGACCACTTGAATTCTATAGCCGGCAGCTTCCATCGTTTTTCTCAGCTCCTCCGCCATCCTATTGTTTTCAATATTGCGAAATGCACCAACTAATCGTCCAGCCTTCACTGAGTGAGATCCGTCTAGCAAAATCCTTAGTAATTCAGATGCATCCTTCATGCTTGCCAATATTGTCCTGATTTCTATGGAGTTTTGCTCATACATGATTGGCGACATATATATCAGGGCTGCCTCTTTTGAAAGAATTTGTAGTTGACCTACCGTTTCTGTTTCTACCTCATCCTTTATGGCTGACTTCATAATATACATGGATGTGCCGTGCAACAGGGCTATTATTTTGTTAGGAGCTTTTGGTGACCTTACAATCAGCTGTTGAGGAATTGTTATGGACCCCGCATGAAATAATATGGATTGCTCAGCTGACAAACAGTAGTCTGTACCGTAGCGATCTTCAAGGTATCTTTTACAGAATTCCCAAAAGGATGTGTACCATGCTGTGGTATCACCTTCCCTGAGATCTGGGTTACTGATGATATACCACTCCTTGGTTACCTTGATGAGAAATCTATTCTTGACCAATCTATCTCGATGCGTTCTTGAGATTTGAAGGATTCTGCCAACTTTTCATTCAGAGTTGCCATCTACACTTTTATTGTCCTTAAACGATGATGGTGACCTGAAGCCATAGGTATATTAGCCTACCGTGTTCCATGCTTTTTAGCCTACGCAGTTACACGAAATTTAGCTTTCGTGCATAAAGCCATCTCGTTGCACGTATGACAGGGTATCAACCCTTACTAGTCCCAAAGAGAAACTCCCTGCGTCTCACGTCCAGCGTCTAGAGTCTAGAGTCTAGAGTCTACATTCTCACTTCCTCAGAGACTCCAAGACAAACTCCCAGAGATGCTCGTAGGGAATAATTTCCACCTCAAAAAATTGCTTGGATTTAGATTGGGGCATGGTGGCCAACTTGTCTACATAGGGTTTGGCGTGTCGTAAAACGGCAACCTTGTGAAAATTACGCTTGGGTAGCTGTATGCGCATTTTAATAATGAAAGTGATAGAATCTAAGCCTGATCAAAAGATAGTATAGCCCAGTATTAATGACACAGACCTATATCTAGCTTGCTGATTTAGATTTCGACTCAATAGCTCCCGTCCAAGAAAATATCTGACTTGGGCTGTACATCTTCCTTTGTATTGATATCCTATGCCGAATGCAATGTCATTTCCAGTATTCAATGTAAAACGATTGATGCCCTCCAAGTCGATAGAGGAATTTAGGGGAAAATCGTAGTAAAATGCGGCATCAGCAAAAACCTTATG
The DNA here is from genome assembly GCA_905479665.1 of uncultured Saprospiraceae bacterium. Taxonomy (GTDB): domain Bacteria; phylum Bacteroidota; class Bacteroidia; order Chitinophagales; family Saprospiraceae; genus CAJQNM01. The sequence goes on along the minus strand of CAJQNM010000325.1, from coordinate 628 downwards.
CTTATCACCTAGATATTGATGGTATCTAGCTCCTATAGGCATCTGAACCGAGGTGTACTCCAAACTAATTATGCTCACTCTTTCAATAGCGGTCCCAGCGTAAACAATTCTTTCTGCCATCTGCTGATGTATATGCATTGTTGGCTCGATAAATACCGACCATCTATTGTTCATGATAGGCAAGATGTATTCTACTTCAAAGCCGAATCGTGAATGCAGAAAGGGTGCAAAAGCATATTTAAATCCAAACAAACTGCCAAGAATCGCAGAGGTACCTGATCGCTGAAGACCCACTCTGATTGATAAATTAAATTTGCCCTCCCGTACATTTTCATACTTGGTATACGTGGCATTCTTGCAGTCATGGTACTTGTAGAAAAGACCAATTAGATCGTCCTGTAAATAGCGTGTGTCAGCAATTTCTTTTAAGGAAATACAATCTCCACCAAGCACACTCCACAGATCCTTTCTGAAGGTTGCATTCGTGCTCACTCCACCAGTCGAATTATGAAATCGCTTGTAGATCAGAGGTTGTACAGGCTCGTTGGGTAGTCCGTAGAAAAAACGCTTGACAGATCCATTGTCATAAGAATATAAATCTACTTCTCCCTCCACTAGAACGCGGAGA
>CAJQNM010000324.1 GCA_905479665.1 uncultured Saprospiraceae bacterium | reverse complement strand
GGTGAATCGGAAATGGCCAACAGAATCTTCTGAAAATGCATCTGTGGGCGTCGATACTTAAACTGATCATCAATCTCACCTCTCAGTACGGCATACCCCAAAATCCTTGGCAAGAAGAGTCCCTCAAATACAGGATCAAGTAGTCTCTCCTCCAATTCGAAAAGCTGTAGAGGATCGATTCGGACTACTTCGTTGTGCAAGTCTGCGATGGCTTTCTCATGTTTAGCCTGAAACGCTCGGTAGTCTTCCTCCTCCTCATCTTCGAGGTACTTCTTCAGCTCTTCAGATTGCTGGATAGCCTCGCTCATTTCGGTGAGGCGCTTTATGTACTTTTCATCTAGTGGTCTCATGATCGCTTTTGTAAAATGAACCCTGGCCACTCTTTTGAGTGCCAGGTTCCGGTCCGAACAAATGCATTTACATTTGGAAACACACTACTACTTGTCACCTTCGGCAACTTCAGCAGCGTCTTCCTTGGCCTCTGCGGCTTGAGCCTCAACGGCCTCTACTGCGGCCTCGACGGGCTCACTTTCTACCACGGTCTCCACAGCAGCTTCAGTTTCCTCAACAACTGCTTCAGTAGTCTCCTCCACTGCAGCCGTAGTCTCCTCAACCACTGCTTCGGTAGTCTCTTCAACAACGGCCGCGGTCTCTTCAACAACTGCTTCCGCTTTTTCCGCAACTTCTTCGACTTTCTCAGCTACTTCTGCAGCTGGGCTCTCGACAGTTTCGGCGACCGTCTCTTTTTTGGCAGGCTCCGCTTCCGGAGTATCCGTACTCTCCGCCACGGGAGTTTCTGCTTTCACTGCAGCATCCTCAGTCGGAGCTGCGGAAGCTTCAGCTTCTGCTTTACCCTTTAGTTCGAGCTCTTCAGCCAGAGTCAGTTGTTCTTTGCGCACGTGGGTATCTTCCACGACTACTTCCTTAGGAGCCTTGACGGCTGGCACAGCACCAGCTACCATTGCATGGTGGGCAGCCTTATCAGCCTTGGCCTCCTCTTTGCGAGCATTGACCTTGGCATCTTTATCCGCTATCCATGATTCAAGTTTCGCATCGGCCTCTTCCTGCGTAAGTGCGCCTTTGGCCACTCCCCGCATCAGGTGTTTCTTGTAGAGCACTCCGGTAAATCGAAGTATCGCTCGTACGGTATCGGTAGGTTGTGCTCCATCCTTTAACCATTCATAAGCGCGATCCCGGTCTATTTCTATGCTAGCCGGTTTGGTCATCGGATTGTAAGATCCGATCTGCTCGATGAATCTGCCATCTCTAGGAGCGCGGGCATCAGCGACGACGATGTGGTAGTAGGGTTGTTTTTTGCGGCCCCTGCGGGCAAGACGAATTTTTACTGGCATTTTAAATTAAAATTTACTTGGTTTAACCATACCCTTTTCATCTGCATAGCAGACCGAGGGATTTTAAGGAACGGCGAAGATAAAGATTTAACAGGATCAAACAAACCGAGCCATGATAGCGCTCAAACAATTGCACCATGACTCAGATTAGAAATCGACTTTCAATCGCACATTGATCCGTCGCGAAGTCAGAAAATTTTTCACAGCGTACTCCACATTGTAGATGGATTTGATCCAGGTATTCGAGGCCACGTTTGCCACTTGCAACAGGTTAAAAACCTCTACACTGATCCAGGTATTCTTTGTGAAACCCAAGAAATGGTTGGGCTTGCGATGTCGCCAGGAATGATTGTAGAGCAGTGCGGAAAACCCGATATCAACCCGATGGTACTCCTTAAAGCGAAATGCATTGCGAATAATCACATTGTTATCTGGTACGCCAAAGGGGATACCCGAACCAAATGTAAAATTGAAATGCATTTTGAGATTTTCATTGTCACGCAAGTGATCTTGAAAGAAAACCGACAGGGTGACTGCCTGATCAGAAGGACGCGGCACATCGGAGACCTCGCGGCGATTCTCACCACCCTCTTCAATCCGGATGTGCTTGACCCCATCGAGCGATTCGCGTGCTCGCAAGATCGAGAGATTGACCCAGGACTCAGCACCTTTAACAAACTGTCCATTAAGCCGCAAGTCTAGTCCTGCCACGTAGCCTGTAGCATCATTTTCGCCACTGTAGCGGATACGCACATTGTCTACATTGTATGAGACCAGATCCCAAAGCTTCTTGTAGTACGCTTCGGTAATCAATCTAAACTTAGACTCCGAAACTTTGGGCATCTTAAAATCGAAGGTCATCCCTGCCACCAGATGTAGGGATTTTTGCGACTGAAGATCACGGTTTAGGCTGCCATCAAGTCTCCGCAATTCGCGATAGAAGGGCGACTGTGCGTAGTATCCGGCGGCAATCTTGTACGAAAAATCTCGAGGAGATGTCAGGGGCTTATAGAGGAATTGAGCCCGGGGAGAAACCAGCCATTCGCCATTGAGGTCCCAATATTGAAATCGCACACCGCCAGAGACCTGAATCTCCCGATGGCCTGGCTCCAAATGCGTAAAGGTATTTTGCACAAATCCGGAATACCGGTTCGTAAGTAAACTGTTCCGGGTTTTGAGCACGTTCTTAAGTAGCACCTGAGAGTCATCGTACTGCAGAGAATAGCCGGCAGAATCAAGTCGCTCCCACTCATTGATGCGATCAAATATATCTTCCTGTTGCCATTTCAGACTCCATTCCACAAAGTGACTCACCGATAGATCCAAGTTCTCACGCACTTGAAATTCGTAACCACCCCGATGCTCAACATTGGTGACGGAAGACTGGAGGAAATTTCGGGTAAACTCATGTTGGGTTCCTCTGCCCAGGACAAAGATCTCTTCTCCTTGATTTTCTGCGCCGAGACTGGTTTCAATCTGGCTCAATCGATAGAGTCCTCGTATGTCAAACTGCTCGTTCTCTTCACTTTGGTACGTCGAGGCCAGCAGCTTGAGAAAAAAGGGATTGCGCTTGCGATCTGGCAAGTAGGTGAGTGAGGCACCTACCAGTCCCGTTGTAAATTCGTCCACTTCATTGCCTTCGAAAACAGAATTAAGTTGCAGCGCAAAGTCAAAAAGGCCAAACCCCTGCGAGGCGCTCACCGGCTGAAACTCGTACACAGACTGGTTGTAGTTTGCCAGCAGGCCAAATTGTAGACTACTGCTGATATCATAGGTGAAGTACCCCTGCACATCTAAAAACGATGGGATATACTCTCCTTTTACATCGAGAGAGCCAAGGAGGTAGGCGTTGGTTTTATATCGAGCCCCAACCAAATAGCGAAACTTGCGAAAGTCACCTTTGCCCACGTCGGCAGATCCTTCG
>CAJQNM010000323.1 GCA_905479665.1 uncultured Saprospiraceae bacterium | reverse complement strand
CCTTCCAGTGTTGCGATGCGCGAGAGAGGCTTATATTGATGTAATTAATTAAGGCAATAAGTAGGACAAGCAAGGCTGAAACACCCAGAATACGCACGAACTGAAGACTGCCATTTTTTAAGCCCCGTTGACTTCTGATATCGGCGCTATGCAAATACGTTTGAGCCAGCGGTTGCAACCGCCAGAAATAGCGATCAGCTCGCTCCGGAAAATGGTCATCCATCATCGCAGGGAGCTTTTCCTCCAGTTGGGAAGGATTGGCTGCTGGACTTAATTGCACGTAGGTCTTGGTCGCTTGGGCCAACCAATTATTCAACCAATTGAAAGCGAGTGGACCCGTACCTGGCACCCCAGTGGTCCACGAAATTAATTGATCAAATTGCAGGCTGGAATGTCGAGGTGGATCGGCGCAAACAGCTGTAACCTGGTAGGTGAGTTCTCCAAAAGAAACAATCTCTTGGCCAAGGGGATCCTGATTGCCAAAAATCTTTTTTGCCAGACTCTCCGTAAGCACCACGGAGCGAGGTGCAACCAAAGCAGAAGAAGCGTCTCCCTGGAGAAGATCAAAAGAAAACATGGTAAAGAAACTGCTGTCGGCAAATTGAGTAATCGTACTTCGGTAGGACTCATCATCACGAAAAATATTCACGTCTTCAAAAGCATATAGCCTGCAAAATGATTCAACCTCTGGATACAATTGCGACATGGTCGGTGCCAGCAAACCCGAGGTCTCGGCCGAGCGCTCATCGATGTCCTCCATTGGATAGATATGGTTCTTATATATCCTGTAGAGCGTATCGCCGTTCACATGAAACCGATCATATTTCAGCTCGTCTTGAATCAGAACAGAGCAAAACAGAATGCAAGCGATGGCAACCACTAGCCCCACCAAATTGATGCTAAAATATTGGCCGTTGCGCCATGCAGATCTCTGCGAAATTCTCAAGTAATTCTTCCATAAGCCCGCGCTTCCACTAGAGAATAAACCTCGTCGACGAAAACTTGGATGAAGGAAGCCTAGCGATTGAAGGACAAAACCCCAGTGGGCGCGGCGACTGCTTTTGGTCATACTTGCATGGGCCAACTTTTCATCCAGATCACCAAGAATACCCTCACGCAGGTCCTCCCGACAATACCAGGTCAATAGGTTTGTGAGCCAGCGTTGCAAACGTTGCATCATTCGAAGGCTATTTTCGGAATGGAATCCCAAAGACGATTCCGCTGATCACGCATGACGGAGAGCACTTTTTGTCCCGATCGCGTCACCTGAAAAAGATGCTTTCGGCGGCCACCCCGCTGTGCCGTCGCTCCACCATAGTGAGACTCCAGATACCCCTTTTCCCTCAGGCGTTGCAATACTTTATGGACGGTACTGATGGCAATATTTCTGTCACAATCCCGCTTGATCTTATCCTGCACTGCGATGCCGTAGGCTTCTTCATAGAGGGCAGCCACTACCAGCAGGACCAACTCTTCCAATTCACCGAGATTACTACCTTTCACAAGAGCAAGTTAGTCATTTCTTTCGTATTTGTCGTATTTGATTTTAGGATGTGCTAATGCCAACACTCCCCTGAGACGACTTTTGACTTTAATCCCAATGTGGTCATGCCTGCCCTCGCCCTGCGGGGACCCATTGTACTTCTTCATTGCAAGGGGCCCCCGCCAGGGCGAGGGCAGGCATGCCGCCTTGGACAGATTGAGGGATATTTGCATACACACTTTTATGATTTGACATTTTCCCCGCTGACCTAGATCGAAGTACCATTTGATGCAGGCATGAAATAGATTTGGTCATATTAGTTATCTTCTTGCACATTGCACAAAATTGATCGCTATGGTAGATGTACTCACGGAAATTATTATTAATAAGCCCCAAGCCGAAGTTGCTAATTATGCCAGCAATCCTGATAATGCACCTAAATGGTATGTCAACATTAAATCAGCCCGCTGGAAAAGTGAAAAGCCTTTGCAAATTGGATCATTGATAGAATTCATAGCTCATTTTATGGGCCAAAAACTCATTTATACCTATGAGATTTCTGAATTCATGCCAGGAGAAAGACTTGTCATGCGGACCTCCGAAGGCCCTTTCCCGATGGAAACTACCTACTCATGGACGGCCGTTACTGATCACTCCACTAAAATGACCTTGCGCAATGCCGGCAGTCCCACTGGATTTTCAAAAATATTTGCCCCTTTTATGTCTAGAATGATGAAAAAAGCCAATAACAAAGACCTACTTAATATTAAACGAATTCTAGAGGGTTGATCATGCGGGAGCTGCCGATTTATGTAAGATGCGTCACTTGTCTTTTGCTGGTTCTCATGCTGGTCATGCGAACCAATGCGCAGGAGCATCCCAGGATCTATCTGGCCAAATCCAACAAAGCTGAATTTTTGCAGCGTGTGGAAGATCAACCGGCCGCCGCCGCATACATGGAGTCGGTAGGCAACCGTTTAGCTCCCTATCTGGAGCGTCATGCGGATGATCCAGAGTGGATCGTGTCACGTCTCCAGATGTACTGGAAGACAAAATACAGCAAGGTGTTTGTGAAGGGCATGGACTTTTCGCACGGCGAAGGTACAGCCCCTGTTCCCACAGTGCGCTTTTCTGGATCTCGGGATTGGGCGACCGATTACCTCCATCCAGACCTAGCTGATGTCCAGCCTTATATGGACGATGCGCGTGGACTCTATTTGCAAAACAAAGTAAAACCGGGTCAACCCTGGGAGTGGATACTCCCCTCCGAAACCGGACACATCATCGAAAAAATCAATTACAAAATCCTCTCCCTTGCCCAAGATGCTGCCTTGCTCTATTGGGTTACGAGTGATGAGAAATATGCCAACTTCGCTCGGGACATTTTTGTCCCTTACATGCTCGGGATGCATCACCGTGAGCCACCACAAACGGTAGAGCCGCACCGCAACGCTGATCTGATGGGACTGCAGACGTTCGAAGTGATTCACGAAAGTGTGGTACGCCCCCTCACGCTGTGTTACGATTTTCTCTATGATTTCTTTGCCAAATCGAACGAAGATCTCGACATGATGCAAGCTGTATTTAAGAAATGGGCAGACCAAGAAATTAAATATGGCGTGCCAGACAACAATTGGAATTTGATGCAGGCGCGATACATCACTTACCTGGCATTGGCGCTGGAGAAAAATGCTAACTACCACGACGGCAAAGGACAGGAATATTACATCGACCAGGTGCTTCATCAAAACTCCCGCAAACAAAAATCACTGCACGACGTGATGAAAAATTTCGATCCAGAGACTGGAATCTGGCCGGAAGTAGCTCATTACTCCATTATGGTATCGGACGACATTCTCGAAGTATTTGCCCTGATCGACAAGACCTTAGACAATTATTTATTGGGAGATTATCCAATATTGGAAAAAGCCATTTTAGCCAATTTTAATTATTTATTTCCCCATGGATTTACAACTGCCTATGGCGATGCAAAACATGCCCGCCTACGCTTTAGAGCGCTGGAACTTCTGATTGCCCAGTATCGCAAGTACGGGGAGGATAAAAAGGAAGAACTAGTCACCGGATTACTGAGGAGATTCATCGTGGAGGGAGTACACCAGAGATCAATCCCAAAGTCTCTGTTTGAACTCTGCTTTTATGTCGGCGAGTTAATCGATTGTCCCGTCAGATCAACTGCCGATGTTGTGAACAACACTTTTTATTCACCCAATGTGAGTTGGGTCGTACAGCGCAACGGCCACAGTCTTCAAGAAGGAATGATGATCTCCAAAAATGCATCACTGGGAAATCACTCGCATGCGAATGGCATCAACGTAGAGCTATATGCCAAAGGTATGGTGGTGGCACCGGATGCAGCAGCCGGTGTGAGCTATTGGTCGAAAGATCATCGCGAATACTACAGTCGTTTTCCTGCCCACAACACGGTTGTAGTAGACGGGAAGTCGGATTACGGCACCATGAATTCGACCCATGCTTTCGAAGTCCATTCTGTGTTTCCAGATCCCGATTCAAGTTCCGCACTGCTCGGTGGGCCGACCTATTCGAATGTTCATTTTGTGGAGCCCGCCACCCAGGCAGCCCAGGAAAGACTGACAGGTACCGTGCGCACCAGCTATACTTCGGGCTATTTTGTCGACATTTTTCGGTCCGCCCGTCAGGATGGAGCAGACCTCAAGCACGAATACATTTGGCATGGACAGGGATCTCCAATCCGGTTGCTTGATCGCGATCACAGGCCCATCCCCTCCATTTCATCGGATCAACTTGCTTCTACACTTGGGGATCTGGTGGGCTACGACTATTTCGCAGACAAAATGGAATCTCTCTGGAGCGATCATTTCATTGGGCACTATCAGATGCCCGATCGCAGTGGCAACCGCCTGAATACAAAGCTATGGATGAAGGGCTCTCCCGGCCGCACTTTATTTACCCTTCAAGCTCCACCCTCCCGTGCTCTACATCGGGAATCAGTGCCCGCCGAGCTCTATGGAAAATCCCTTCCTACCCTAGTAGTGCGCCAGGACGGCGAAGCGGAGACACGGCCCTTTGTATCCGTTATCGAGGTGCTGACAGCGGAAAGTTCCGACAGCATCTCGGAGGTCGCCTACTTCAGTCCAGCCGTTGCCGATCCCAGATTTGTTGGTATCACTGTCGCATCGGATCTAGAACGTACCGACTTCATTTACAATCATCAAAATCCAGATGTCGAAGTCGCATTCACAGACGGCATATTCAGTGGATGCTATGGAGTAATCACCATGGTCGATGATTCCATCCGTTCGATCTTCTTGGGGTCAGGCCACGAAATTTCGAAAAATGGTTACGGCATCCAAATACTCGGGGATAGTGGATCTGTCATGGTCATTTTTCAGGGAGGTAGATTGGAAGTGCAAGCGGAAGTTCCTTTTATTCTTAGAGTGCCTTCATCTGGAAATATTCAAGTCGTTGACCTCGTCATTCAGGAGG